>WGCQ01000044.1 GCA_015493765.1 Deltaproteobacteria bacterium | reverse complement strand
CCTATATCAACATCCAGGTAACCTTCGGAGATGAATTGTTTTAGTTTTGCCTTTATGCGTTTCATGACCTGGTCGCGGTGCCGTTTCACGGCTATGACCTCCTGTTCCTGCCTGGAGATCCTGGCTTGCAGCATGTTCAAGTCCTTTTGCCTGGTTGCCAGTTGGTCTTTCAGCACCTTGACGCGTTGGTGCATTGTTACCAGGGCCTTTTGCCTGTTGTTCCTGAGACTGATCGCGGCTGCCACGAACATCAGCAGGAACACCAGGACGAATCCTGACAGCATATCTGCAATTGGGATCCACGGATTGGATTTCATTTGTAATTTCCTTTCCCAGTGGCTGCCCTGGCTAATTGCTTGGAACTCTTTTCCAACGTTTTCATTATCTCAATCTGGTCATTCATGAATTTTGAAATCTTTGTCATGATGCTGTTTAACCGCTCAGAGTAACCTTCTATGTTTCCCATCTGGCTATCCATACTATCCATAAAAGATGCCAGTTTTGTATTCAGATTCTCTAACGACCCCCCGATGGTCTTATCCAGGGTCGCAGACATTTGGGATAATTGTGTATTCAGCGTGCCATTCATGGTATCTGTGGCCCCTTTCAAGGTTCTCATGGATGAATTCAATTGACTATTCATCTCACCCAGCCTGCCACCTAAATCCCGTTTAAGGGTATCCAAGCCCTTTTTCAGGGAAGTGTCCATGTCCGTGGTTGCCTTTTGCAAGGTCCCCATCGAATCATTCAATCTGGAATTTATTTTCTGCAAATTCGCGACCAATTCATTCTTCAAGGACCCTAATCCGGATTGCAGGGCATCAGACATACTATTCAATCCTTTTTGCAAAGACCTGTCCATATTTTCCGTGGACCGCTGGAGGGCATTCAAGGACGCATTCAATTTTGTGTCCATGCCTTCAAATTTATCTTCCAGCGCCTTTTGCAATTGACCTATGCTGCTGGTAACAGCGCCCCTGAAGTCCGCACGTATGCCGGCAAACTCCGATTTCAATCCCTTGGTAAGTTCATGGATCTGTTCGTTGAATGCCTCCATCTTTTGGTTCATGTTATCAACAACATTGCTGAGGTTATTCACCACCTGTTTGAGGCTGTCCCCTGCATCTGCCAGTCTGTTCGCAGCCTCGTCCATGGTCTGATAGTGCACCATCCACTTGTTCGCTGTCTTTTCGAGCAATCCCTCCTTTTGTTCTTCATAGCGGCTGAGGCTCCAGTTGAAAATCAGGGACATCAGTATGCCCCACACGGAGGTCTGGAACTTGAACCCGATTACCTTTAGCAGAGTAAACAGTGCACTCATGTGCCCTGCCTTCAACAGGGGCGTGGATTCCTTTATTGCCAGACCCAGGCCTGTAAACGTGGCCAGGATACCAATGGTGACCAGCAGGTTTGGAAACAATGCCATGACCTTGTCGAAATACTCTTCACGCAGGTTCAGTTTTATGTATGTGAAAGGGTCCAGTTTACGGTTTACATTCGTTGACCTGTACTTCTCAGCAATACCTGAGGCTTCAGACAATGCCTTTTCAATCAAGGTCAAGTACTTGCTTTTCTGTATCAAGCCAAACACAAACACACCGGCCAGCAGGGCCAGGAAAAACCAGGACAAACCCGTTTCCGGTATAAATAGAAATTCAAAAGCCAGTTTCCAAAATGACATGTGAACCTCTCTTATGTTTTCAGTTGATCGTCTTTATCTTTATGATCTTCATAAATAAGCGAATAATTGGTCAAAAAATCTTTTTCCTCCTCTTCAATTTTCTTTCCTTCGGATATTTTCTTAACCAGGGACATGGCCCTTAAATGCTGGCTGTCAATAGATACATCAGGACCCCAATCTACACTGCGAAGTATTTTTATGGCAACAAGAGCGGTCTTTGTAACTACGATTTTATCACGCAGTTCCGTCTTCTCTTTTTCCAGGTTAGAGACTTCCTTTTTCAACCTTTCAAGAACATCACTTTCCTGGTCCGTGAGTCCTTTAACATCCTGTTTTGCAAGCAAGTCCTCTTTTTTAAGATCCTTTTCAAAATGCTTATCGCTGACTTCCTTTTGTTTTTTCTCAAGATCTTTTAAGTGTCCGAACATTTTGTTATCAGCCTCTGCCAGCCATTTGTTTAAAGATGGTCTTACAACCTCCAACACCCTTCCCTCCAACTGTGAATCCGCGGTTGCCGGTGATTTTGCAAACTCCTGAACGACCTTCAGACCTGGATCACTGGAACTGATTTTTTTTGTCCTGGCCTCCGCCAAATACTTTATGCACAGCATGGCCAGGAATCCCTTGAAATCGTCCTGTGCCTGGGATGTGTTTAAATATTTACGAAGATTGTTTATTTCTGTCTTAAATCTCGTTCCAGATGTACTTCTCTTTTTAGAGGATGTACGCCTACCTTTTCTACCAGGCTCAGAATCGTTTTCATTACCAATGAGAATTATCACATCAGGCACATCCCACTCATCGCCTATCTCTTTACCCAATGCTGCACCCAACCCTGCGCCTATTACGGTTCCTTCCGGACCGAATAGCGATCCTACTCCTGCGCCTATTGCTCCACCAACAAATGCTGTAACTGTTCCCCAAAAACCCATGTTTACCTCCTCATGTTTTCAGTTGATCGTCTTTATCTTTTTGATCTTCATAAATAAGCGAATAATTGGTCAAAAAATCTTTTTCCTCCTCTTCAAGTTGTTCACCATCCAATTCCTTGGCCAACAGTGACATAGCCCTTCCATGCTCACTATTCTCATCAATAGATTGTTCAGCACTCCAATCCACACCCTGAAGTGCTTTTATTACCGTAAGAAAGGTCTTTGTAAATACTAATTGATCACGCAGATCTAACTTCTCTTTTTCCAGGTTAGAGACTTCCTTTTCCAACCTTTCAAGTTCATTCCTTTCCTGGTCCGTGAGTCCTTTAACATCCTGTTTTGCAAGCAAGTCCTCTTTTTTAAGATCCTTTTCAAAATGCTTATCGCTGACTTCCTTTTGTTTGTTTTCAAGTTCCTTTAAGTGTTCGAACTTTTTTTTATAAGCCTCTGCCAGCCATTTGTTTAAAGATGGTTTTACAACCTCCAACACCTTCCCCACCAACTGTGAATCCGCGGTTGCCGGAGATTTTGCAAACTCCTGAACGACCTTCAGATCTGAATCACTGGGACTGCTCTCTTTTGCCTCGGCCCCCCTCAAATACTGCTCACACACCACGGCCAGTAACACCTTGATATCGTCTTTTTTTCGATTAGCGTCGAAATACCCTTGGAGATTGCTTATCAAGCCAGAAAAGGATCGCCGCTTTCTGGTTTCTTGATTTTTTTTGGCAGAAGTTTGAGATTTGGCTTGGTCATTCCTGAGTTCTCGTCTGAGTGCCTTAATCTCCTTTAGTCTACGTTCCTCCTCAATTACTTCAATTGTTGCTATTACTATTATTACAATGGTCCACCACATGTTTACCTCCTTTTTTGTTGTACAGTGTTTACCCGGGAAACAAGAAAACAATCCTGTATAAAACGGATGCTTTTCATCCCGTCCCCCTTGTGATTACACCAATCCCCTGGGCCAGGTCCTGGATGCTGTGGGCATTGGCAACCAGGTCCCTTGCCTGTTCAAGGGCTTTTATCTGGCCTGTGATTTCGAAATAGTCCAAAAACACGGTCACATAGTTGTATTTGGTGATTTGTCCGTGCTGCCACCCTTTGGACACCAGGTATTTTCGAATAATTTCGGACGCTCCTGATTGGCCTGTTCCACCGCCTCCTTCGTTCAGGTTACGCAGGGATTGTTTTGCCTCCTGCATGTCCTGGTCCAAATACTCCAGTAACATGCCGCGTCGGTTTTCCAGTTCATCAGGTGCAACGGCACCGTCCATGTCCCTTGATACGCGGACCCACTTTTTGCCAAGCCTGCGAACCCCGTATTTGCGGGCCGCTTCAGCAAGGCCGTCCAGTACTGTATTGGCCTCCCGGGTCCCGGTTTCCATTGCCTGTAAAAGGTCGCGGCCAATCACATCCAACATGCCGGTGCGCATTTTTATCTGGACCAGAAACGGGGACCAGTCCATGGCTGGTTTGGGCCTGGCAGGTCTTACAGGTTGTTCGTTGGGACCACGGTCTTTATTTTTATTACACAACGAGTTCAAGACCGAGAGAAACTTGTTTTTTGCCGAGGAGAGTTTATTTTTTATGGTTTTACCAATAAGCATCTCAAATCTCCATGAATCTGGGGTACAGGTCCTTGACCAGGGGCTGGATCGCCTGGGCATCCTGTTCCAGGGCCTTGATTTGGGCCTCGAACCTGGCCTTGTCCGTGCGTATGGAGCGGATTTCACCCTCCACAGCGGCCCTGACATCCGCAAACTTGTCCTTCAACCGGTCCGGGATTGTACGCAAGGGCTGGATGACCCCGTCATTGATCAGGCTGACCAGCATTTCCCTGGCCTGGTCCTCTGCCTCCCGGGTCTCTTCCATGACCTCGCTTCTGAACTCCGTTTTCGCATGAGTAAGAAAATTGAAAGTTGTGGATAGCCAACCCTTGGATTCCACGTATATGTCGAGTTCTGAAACAATTTCGTTTGCAAGCCCTCTGGTGATACCTGTTACAACCGTCTGGACCAGTTGCTGGATATCGTTCTGGATATCTTCCAGTTCGATATGGCCATCCGTGTCAACACTGCCCAGTGCATGCGTCAGGATCAAGTCCTCTATCCGTTGGGGCACAGCAGAGATCTCATTGCGAAACCTGGGGATGAATCGCCTTTTTATGAACCTGTCCACCTGGTTCCGGATCTCGCTTTCCGCGAGGTTGCCGTTTGGATACGCAGATGTTGGTGGCTGAATTGACAGTTCATCCACCAGTGGCAAAAGGTTGTTATTCGCCAGTTGCAAGGTGTAGTCATACATTGCCTTTTTTATTCCTGACAGTTTTTCACCCATCTGTTTCAAGACCCTTTGCCTGGCCTCCAGTTTTTCCAGGTACTGGGTGACGCCTTCCCGCATATCAGACGCTTTTGCCTGTAGTTGTTTCAGACCTTGTTTCAGGTAGGTGGCCATGTCCTCCGCAATGCCTTTGAGCCTGGACTGGATGGCAACCAGGCGCAGTTCGTCCTTGTGCTGGAGTATGACCTGGTCCAGCCGCGCCTGGAAATCCTCGATGCCCGAAAATTCGTAAAGCGCATCCGGTTGCTTTGGCACCATGAACTGCTCGGACAGTTGATTCAGGTGCCAGTCCAGGTCCTCCTTCTCCTGGGTGGAAGGCGTTATTTCCCCGGCCAGGTATCGGCCTGCAATAAAGGCCATTGCGGATACGGGAACGATGTTGTCCACCTGAAACACGTTATCAATGGCTGCCATGACATCACTCTGATCCTCTATTTCCAGGCGCCGGGCAAATTCCTTTACTTTTGTGGCCGCCTTATTGCGCAAGTTTTCGAATTCTGTTTTTTGTTCGGCATCCAGGTTGTCGATCTTTGTGGCTGCAACTACCATGGCCCTGGAACGCAACGGCCCCCTCAACTGGGTCATCAGTAACCTGAGGTCCTTTGAATCCAGGAATCGCACGGAAGGGGTGTTTGTAAATATCACGGCATCCACTTGGCCCAAAAAATCCAGGGTCTCTTTTTCCCGGGCGCTGACCGGGTCATCCGTGCCAGGGGTATCTGCTATGGACACGCCTTTCAGTACAGGGTCGTTTATGTACAGGGTGACACTGCGGACCACGCCGGTGTACTGACCTTGTCTGGCAACATAATCGTGCAATTCATCCAGGTCCACTTCCTTGGATGTCCCCAGGACCCGGGTGATCTGGTCCTCTGACAGGTGTTTTTTTGCCTGGTCCACAATGGCTGTGGCTGCTTTCCGTTTGTCCTGGGGCGCGGCAAGGTCAGCCATTGTCCTGTTCAGGTCCTCCCATTCCTGGTTTGTATAGAATTTCACCCTGGCGCCAGGCCTGTCACCGTATTCAATAAAGGTCAGCCTGGCCGTTTCCGGTGTGATGGCAGCAGGCAACACGGAGCGGCCGCCAAACAGCAATGCATTCAATAATGTGCTTTTACCGGATTTGATTTGACCCACCACGGCCAGTTTCAATTTGGATGCCTTGGCAAGGGAATCGTCTATATCCTTCCAGTCTGTTTCCGGTTTAGTCAACTGGATGTGCTTGTCAAACACTGGTTTGACCTGTTGGTCAAGTTCCTGTACCAGGTCTTTCAGGTGGTTGGCGGTGTTTTGCAGCTCAGCCACCCTGTTTCTAACGGTCTGAAACGCCTGTCTCATGTACTCCTCCTAATTCTGAATCATTCCCCTGAATTTCAACTCTTTCCATAGCCTGTCAAATCCCTCACTTTGACACCGGGCTATGCAATCATTGCCCTTGCTTTTCTGGTTGGAACTGAAAACATATTGCATGGCCAGGAAATCCATGAGGAAACGCTTGATCCTGCGTTCGTGCAAAAACTCCCTGTTTTTATTCAGTAGATCCCGGACCTGTTGTATCGAAGTGTCATCCTTGCAAATGACAGTGAATACCGGTGTTTTACCTAACGAATATTTCTTTAATCCCGTTTTAGTGTAATCAAGGGGTTCTTTCCTGCGGGAGGGGGGCAGTTTGTCAGCCTTGTTGAGTAACACGACCACGTGTATATCCAGTCCGAAACGGATCAGTTGCAAGGCCTTCATATCCGTTTCCTGCAAACCATGGCCTATATCAACTACGTAAAAGACTATGTCAGGTCTGGAATGCCTGAACCAGGGCAGGTACTTAAACACAATACTACCCATGTTCACCCATGGATATATGAAGTCAAAGATTCCGGTCCCGCCTGTTGTCACCAGGTCGTACAGCATGGAAAGGCTGTCCGGGGCAATGTCTTTGGCGGTCTTCATTGCTTCGATGTGATCAGGTAATTCCGGGTCTTCCCATGGGTCTTCCTGGCCCGCGGTATGACCAGAGGAAAGCCCCGGTGTATCCAGGAACCGCCAGTTACGCAGCCTTTGATTCAGGTGGCTGGTTTGGACACAAACCGGGTACCCGGACAGGATCATGCGTTTGAATATGGGGTCGATCGACCCTATCATGGATTCCTTTGCATTGAAAAAAGATTCCT
>WGCQ01000043.1 GCA_015493765.1 Deltaproteobacteria bacterium | reverse complement strand
TAGAAAAATTCTACAGGCGCGGCGTCCTGATCCGCAACGGCCCGTCCAATGTCCGCAAGTTTTATGAACATAGCACCCCCCTCCTCCTAAACACTTGTGAATTTCCAGGACTTATAAACCCCTTTCCCAATTGCAAACTCCGAATCACCTGGCTAAAGATAGAGTGGATTTCCTGGTATGTCAATATGATTTTTCAATCCAAAATTACCTGACTGAATTCGGCAGTCGTACGCCGCAAGCGGCCCACCTACTTTGTCGTTTACGCCCATGTATGCTCGACGTACCTCTGCTACGACTGCGCTCAAAATGGGCTTAACTCTTTGTATCTGAACCCATTTCGGCGTACTTTGTCCTCAAATTTGACAGGTAAAATTGGGATATCGTAAAAGATTTGACTAAATCATCGCCAAATTATAAATAATGAGGGCAGTATGTTTTGGAAAGTGAAAAATCTTAAAAAAATAAAATCAGGGCTTGACATGAAAATACAATGGTTAGATAATCTGCTGGATAGGTATGGAACGGGTGTATAACACCCTCGAAAAATTGATGGAGTAAGTAACATGATTACGGGCTTGATATTTGCTATTGTAGGTTCGATATTGGCCTTTGCCGGTGATTTTGCCATGTCCTGGGTGGATCAGGATGTGGTGGGCTTCACCATGTACGGGCACGATACGTTCTGGGGCATTGCAGGGCTTGTGTTTGCTGCTGTTGCCCTGGCGTTGGCCGTGGTCTCATTGTTGACGGTCCATAAAAAGAAACTTGCATTTGCAGGTGCGTTTGCCGCATTGTTTTCGGTTGTTTCGTTCCTGTTTGTACCTTTTGAAATACGTGATGCGTTGCAGGCGGTTACCTCGGAAGGCCTCCTGTTGACCAGCCCCGGTGTGTCCATGTATTACGGTTTTCACATTGCATTTACCGGTGCTGTTCTGGCGTTGCTGGGGTTTGTGGGCGTGTTGATGGCTCAGCCGTTGCTGGGACCCGAGGACCGTCACCTGCGCATTGCGTTTTTGTGGAACGGCAAGGTGATCGAGGAAACCACGTTCACGGAAAAGCGTGATATCACGGTAGGCGAATCCGTTTCAAACGATTTTTCCATTCCCGCTCCAAAACTGGGTGATAAGTCCGTGCTGTTCAAGGTGGATCGCAAGGGCAACTACATGGTGGGCCTGAAACGTGATTTCGATGGCACCGTGGCCCTGGGCGGCAAAAAACTGCCGATAAAAAAATATGTAAAGGAATACACTGCTGACAGCAGCCAACTGAACTATGTGCCCGTGGGACCTGATGACTGGGGCCTGATGAAATTCGGGGATTTGTCCCTGTTTTTCCAATCCGTGCAGCCGGAATTCGTTTTGAGGCGCAGGGGCTTTATCGGCGTTCAGGTTGAGGCACTGGCATCCCTGATCGGTACTGCATTTGTGGTCACGGCGTTTTTTATCGCCGCAAACCTGCTGTGGTCCCCAAACGTGAGCCTGGCAAGCCAGAAATCCAAGAAAAAGATGTTCAAGATCGATGTGGTTCCCACGGTGGAACAGATCCAGGACCTGTTGCAGCCCGGACAGGATGATGACACGGTGGGCAAGAAGGCAGGCGGGGAAGAGGGTAAGTTCGGTAATCCTGACGAAAACCCGGACAAAAAGAGCAAGGTACCCAAGTACGATGGCAAGATGGTCGATAAGATCGACCCGAAAAAAATCGGTCTTACGGACATGCTTTCCAAGAATAACCTGGGTAAAAACGCCGCAATATCCAGCATTCTCAGTAACGACCTGTCACAGTTTAATTCCAAAATGGCCGTGGCAATGGCTGGTGTGGGCAGCGAATTGCAGGTCGGATTCGGTGCCGGCGGCATGGGCTTCCGCGGCACCGGCAGCGGTGGCGGCGGTACCGGGTATGGTCGTATCCACGGCCTGGGCAGGGTCGATACAGGCGGTGGCATGGGCGTAAGGGCAGGCCTGGGCCACAAGGGACAGCGCCGGGTTTCGCGTTTCAAGATCGGCTCGGGGACCAGTACCGGTTTTTGCAGTAAGTCCAACATCCGCGCCGTTGTGTTCAGGCGTACCGGGATGTTCCGTTTCTGCTATGAAAAGCAGTTGCAGATACACCCGAAACTGTCCGGCAAGATCATGATTCGATGGATGATCGGCCTGGATGGTCACGTCAAGAGTGCCAGCGTGATTAGTTCCACGGTTCACAGCGCAGCGGTTGAGCAATGCGTACTGCGGACAGTCCGTATGATGCGGTTTGAAAAACCGAAGGGTGGTTTTTGTGTGGTCCAGTGGCCGTTTGTGTTCCACCCGGGATGATTAAATATGGGAAACACCCGTTTTAGGGATTTTTTGGTTGAAGTAAACTTTATTTTTTAGGAGGCGGAATGTTTGAGGCTATTGCTGAGTCCTTTGACAAGGGCGGACCCTTGATGTATGCGATCCTTGTGATCCTGATCCTGGCCCTTGCCGTGATAGTGGAGAAATCCATTTACCTGTACCACACGGCAAATGCCAACAAGGATGACTTCGTGAAGGTGCTGAAAAAACACCTGCTGGCTGGAAACCTGCAACAGGCAATCAAGTTTGCCTCTGCGGCGACATTTCCTTTGGCCAAGATTATACATGCGGGACTGTTGAAGGCCAAGGAGTCTGATGCTGCGGTACAGGCTGCCATGGATGAGGCTGCACTGAAGGAAATCCCCAAAATCGAAGCCAGGACTCCGTATCTGGCCCTGATCGGTAACATCTCCGTGTTGACCGGTCTGTTGGGTGCTGTTGTGGGTCTGATTCGTGCATTCAGCGCCGTGTCCAAGGCCGACCCCGCCAGCAAGGCAACCCAGTTGGCCGAAGGTATTGCCGAGGCCATGTACAACACGGCCTTCGGTATCGGAACCGCTGTTTTTGCCGTTATCGTGTTTGCATTCCTGCAGGCCAAAACGCAGCAGTTGGAAGACGATATCAACGAGGCGACGGTATCGGTGCTGAACCTGGTTACGGAGAACCGTGACAAGTTCTTCACAAAAGGGGACAAAAGAAGGGTGAACCGCGATACCGACGAAGAAGACTGAGACCCGTGGTAAATACATGGGTCCTGGAGGACAGTAACCATGGCTGAAGTAGATGTCCCTACCAAAGGTGGCAAAAAAAAGAACATCATCGTCCACTTGAACGTGGTGCCGTTCATCGACATGATGACGATCCTGGTGATGTTTCTGTTGATGACCGCCGTGTGGACCAAAACCGGGCGTATCACCGCTGACCAGGCAGTGGCGCAACCGCAGAAGCAAAAGGAACAAAAAGAGCCGCCGAAACGCCTGATGATCCTGATCACCAAGGACAATATCCAGGCGAAATTCGGTAATCAACCCCCTGTGCACTTTGAAAAGAGCGGGAAAAAGTATGACCTGAAAGGGTTCACGAAATGGCTGCATAGTTTGAAAGGCCAGTTGAAAAAGAACCAGAAGGTGATAGTCGCGCCTGTGGACAACCTGATGTATGCATACCTGGTGCATGTAATGGATGCGTGCGTGGGCGAGGGGCTCAATAACATAATGGTCGCGGATGCCGATTCCGTGGCCCCACAGATGATGTAAAGGAGGCGATTATGCCCGTCAAGGTACCTTCATCCAGGATCGGGTCCTCAGTGGCCAATATGAAGACCATGGGAAAATCCAGTCTGGGCGGTAAAAAGAATGTTATCGTCCACCTGAACGTGGTACCCATGATCGACATGTTTACGATCCTGGTTATATTCCTGCTGATGATGTTTTCGGCAACCGGCCAGATCCTGTACCACCAGAAGGATATCCAGATGCCCAGGGCCTATCACCAGAAGCCCCTGGTGCGTTTGCCGATTATTGCGATTTCACGAAACGTGGTGGCGTTTGAGGGACACAAGGTGATCGACACGCCCATGCTTACGGAAAAGGAGTTCCCTGACATGAAGGTGCCTGTACTGGCAAAGGTCCTGAAAATGGCCCATGAGCAGTACAAGCGCGAGCATCCTCAGCCGCCGCCTTCCAACAGGGATGCATTCAGGGACTGGATGAAGGAATCCACCCAGATTATCATCCAGGCAGACCGCGGGGTATCCTTTGAGGCGATTAAACTGGTGATGTTTACGGCCGCCTACCAGGGGTTTTCCACTGTTAACTTTTCCGTTGTTCCCTATCCGTCCAAGAACAAAAAGAAGAAATCGTAACTTATTGTCCGGCCTGATTCATCACACAAAACATCGACTTCTGTTATAAAAAAAACTTTTCCATGCTATAATCTATCCATGGAAACGCCTTCCCTGGATACATTCTATAGGGCTTTGGAACGGCTTCCAAAGCGTATTCGCAATATGGTGTACGACCCTGAAGTACTCGGAAAGGTGGACCTGATATCACGGGAAAACCTGGGTGAATTGGGATATGACCCGTTTGGTTATAATCCGGATATCCTGAAAAAGATCCTGCCTGTGGTGTTGTTTTTGTACAGGGTGTATTTCAGGACACAGGTATTCGACATTGACAGGGTTCCGGACAAGCGCGTTGTGCTGGTGGCCAACCATGCGGGCCAGATACCCATTGACGGGTTTATCGTGGCGGCATCCATGTTTATCGACGCCCCCAAGCCGCGGGTCGTCCGCTCCATGATCGAAAAATGGGTGCCCACGTTGCCGTTTGTGAGTTGGTTCATGGCCAGGGCAGGGCAGGTCGTGGGTACGCCGGAAAATTTTATCCGGTTACTCAATAACAACGAGACGATCCTGGATTTTCCCGAAGGCGTCAGGGGGATCAGCAAGACATTTCCCAATCGATACAGGCTGGTGGAATTCGGACAGGGATTTATGAGGCTGGCGTTGGCCACAAAGGCAACGATTGTGCCAGTGGCCGTGATCGGCTCGGAGGAGCAGGTCATATCGCTGCACAACTCCAGGACCATGGCAAAACTGTTCGGCGCCCCCAGTTTCCCGATTACACCGTTTTTCCCCGGTCTGGGTCCCTTGGGTTTTATGCCTTTGCCCGTGAAATTCAGGCTGTATTTCGGTAAGCCCATGGAATTCAAGGGCGATCCGGATGAGGACGATGAAAAAATACAGATGAAGGTGAAACGCGTCAGGTCCACCTTGCAGGGCTTGATTCAGCGTGGATTGAACGAACGCAAGCATATTTTCTGGTAGGCACATGGCAGGTGACCCAAACGGAGCAGTAGTCATTACGGGAATCAGTGGCAGGCTGGGCAGAATGGTCGCGTCGCTGGCACACAGGGATTACCCGGTGATAGGCATCGATCGCAGGCGTTTTGTGGACCCCCCAAAGGACATCGAGGTGCATAACCTGGACATCCGGCGCAAGCGCGTGGAAAGGATATTCAGGCGACAGCCGATCCGGGCGGTGATACACATGGCGATCATCCACGACCCCAGGATGAATCGCGAAGAGCACCATTCGTTCAACGTGATGGGCACAAAAAAAATACTGAGTTACGTGACGCGATTCAAGATACCCAAACTGGTGGTCCTGTCCAGTGCCAATGTGTATGGTCCCAGGCCGGAAAACACCCAGTTTTTGACCGAGGAATCGCCGCTCATGGCAGCGGGCAGGTTTGGCGATATAGGGGACCTGGTATTGGTTGACCTGGCTGCCAACACGTTTTTCTGGGAACACCCGGATGTGGAGACCGTGGTCCTGCGTCCGACGCATATCGTGGGTCCGGTGCACAATGCGCCATCCAATTATTTGCGGTTGAAGCGCATACCAACGATTATGGGCTTTGACCCCATGGTGCAGGTGATCCATGCCGAGGACGTGGTCAGGGCCTTGCTGATGGCGTTAAAACCAGGGGTGCGGGGGGTATTCAATATCACCGGGCCGGACCCGGTGGCGCTGAGCGGTCTGATCAAGGCACTTGGTAAACCCAGGCTGCCCTTGCCTGCACCGTTGTTCGTGGAAGGATTGCGCATGTTGTGGCGGTTCAGGATGACCTCATTCCCACCTCCGGAACTGGATTACATCCGTTACGTATGCACCATAGATGGTTCCAGGGCCAGGGATGAAATGGGCTACAAGGCACGATACAGGTTGAAGGACATTATTGAGTTTTTCAAAAAAGAACAGGCGAATCAATGACTAACGAGCAAAGAAGTATATCAACTGCGGCCATACAGGATGTTCAGAGGCTGGAACGGTCCCTGAAGGCCATGAATATATGGTATGTCGTGGCACTTTACCTGCTGATGGTCCTTGCGTCCGGGGCGATTATATGGACCGTCTATACCAGGGATGTGTCTGCCCCGTACATGTACGTGATTGCATGCATCACCATGATCGTGGGCGTTACGTTTCGGTACTTTGCCATTACGAAAATAGGGCGGTTCCTGATGGGACTGTTTGCATTTGCCTATTCCCTGTTCTGGTTGTGGGTGATCTTTTTTAACGGTGTGGTAGTGGGAAAGGACCCCGGGCAACGGGTATTCCCCATGGAGTTTTACCTGGGCGGGGCCTTGTTTGCATTGGCAACTATCATGTTTGTTGTGCAGCCGATATTTCAACTCAGGCGCAAGCGGCTGATTAACCAGGTGACCAGGCACATCAAGACCGAGGCAAGTGAGGACGAGACGACCGGTGTCGCCGGCAAGGCGGACACGGAACAGGACAAAGAGGGCAGGGCGGATGAGGCGACAAAAGGCGGTGACAGTGACGGTTGACCGTGGCCGAGGCCGTGACGGTGGCCGTGACCGTGGCGGTGGCCGTGGCCGTGACCGTGACCGAGGCCGTGTGATCCCGGTGAAAGCGAAAGCCGTGGAGCGCAGGCCCGAGGATGTTGAAAAAGTCGTTATGTTACCTAACGCACAATTTGTCTTGTGTCACAACAGACTGAATTTACACAATATTCGTAGGGGCGGGTCTCAGACCCGCCCTGAATTTGCCATCAAATCAACACCCTCGGCCTCGCCTGCTTGTATTGCTGGCGGCTTGCCCGCCCTTCCGTGGCCGTGACGGTGAGAGTGATAATGCAGGTATATAATGAATAAGGTATTGGCTGTAATTGGCGGGGCTAATCCGGGAACACAGGAACAGGCTGTTGCCTACAAGGTTGGTCGGATGGCCGCGCAATATGGCTACGTGGTGGCTACGGGGGGACTGGGTGGTGTAATGACCGCAGCATCACAGGGTGCGCACGATGCCGGTGGACTGGTGCTGGGCATCATTCCCTCTGCGGACAAGGCAATGGCAAATCCGTACGTGGACATCGTGATTGCAACAGGCATGGGTCACGCCAGGAATATTGTGTTGGTGCAAAGTGCGGACCTGGTCGTTGCGGTGGGTGGCAGTTACGGGACACTTTCAGAGATGGCCATCGCGTTGAAAACGGGCAGGACCGTATTGGGACTGGGATCCTGGACCATCAAGGGTGTCACCCTGCTCAAGGATGTAACAGAATTAAAGGATTACCTGTAATGCGGCAAACCACTGATTCGAAAGGCTTGTTGAACGGGGTCATGGCCATCACACCACCTGTGGTGGCGGACCGTGCTGCGTGGCTGGGCATGATCGAGGAGGTGCTGCACGGCGGGGTCAGGCTGTTGCAACTGCGCCTGAAGCCCGCAACCCCATTGCAAATGATGATTCACGGCAGGCGGGTGCTTGAACTGGCACGTAAATATAACGCGTTGCTGATCATCAACGATTTTCCCGACGTGGCAGTGGAAATTGGTGCCCACGGCGTGCACCTGGGCAGGGACGACCCGCGGGTTGAGGACGTACGACGCAGGTACGGCCGACACCTGATCATAGGTGGTTCGGCATACTGCGACCCAAACCTGGCATTATCACTGCAACGGCAGGGGGCCGATTACGTGGGCTTTAGTACGCCGTTTGCATCGCGTACGAAACCAGGCGCCCCGGATTGCCCGCTGTCCCGTGCCAGGGAACTCGTCCGGGTCCTGGATATTCCCGTATTTCTGGTGGGTGGCATCACGCCGGGCAACGCTGCCACGGCGCACCGTACCGGTGTTTCCGGAATCGCCGTCAGTTGGGGACTGTTCGGGGCGGCAGAACCCGAAAACGCAGCCTCCGTTTTTGTCAGCCATTGGCGGAAATAAATAAGATGCCGTGGGTCGGTTGCGGCGCCAGGTTTTCGAATTTAGAACGGTAATTTAGGTCCGAGCCAACTGCGATGTCTTCGGATGCTTTACAGGTAAGGGTTTGAGAGGGTAGCAAAAAAGAAAATACCCC
>WGCQ01000042.1 GCA_015493765.1 Deltaproteobacteria bacterium | reverse complement strand
CCTTGTACTCCCTGTTCCCTCTCATATCAGGGCGGAATTTTCTTTTCAGAAGCACGGGCAGGTTTCTGAAAAAATACACGAGCTGGGTCACCAGCGACTTCCCCGAAGCCTGGGGACCCACCAGTACGGTCAGGTCGTTCAGTTCTATGTCCGCTTTTTTAATGGGACCCAGATTTTCGATTTTCAGCCTTTCCTGTCCCACAAGGCCTCCTTTGTATCGCCCTTAGTTTATCGCATATTAGCCGGATAATGCAAAAATTTCTGCGCTCCCTCACAACTCGATGTCCACCGTGTCCTGTTCAACCCCTGCGTAAAGGGCGTTGATTTCGTTTTGCAGGGCAAGGGTGCGTTTTATGGCCCGGATGATCCGCAGATAGTGCATGGGGTCGGACAGTCTTTGTCCCTTGCGGTCCTTCAGGTATTTGTGCAGCACCTGGTAACCGCCGATCATGTACTCCCATTCCCGGGGTGAAACAGGGTGGAAATACGCGGACTTGTTTATGTAGATCCTGAGCGTTTTCGCATCGTAGCGGATTTTTTCCACATCCGGGTCACCGGGACCGTCGAATTTTTCGGTAAGTTCGCCCAGGGCCGCGGGTTCCAGCAGATGCACCCGTATCAGTTCCCTGCCCAGCGCGGACAATTGTTCGAACAGGTCCCTGTCCGCGGTGAACGGCACCCTGGGGAAATCGTGGCGCAAAAAATCCCGGAACCGTTCACGGTAATCCGGCGCGTACAGCACCGCGTAGATATAATTCAGGACTTCCTCGGGTTTGACGGCCCTGTGAAAGGCATCGCCCAGGGCATCGAGCACCGGTTTTTTGATGTTCGACATCCTGCCCGCACCGGCAGCCACATCCCCCTCCTGCGGATACGTGTACAGGGGGAATAGATAGGTGATTTCACTGGTTCTGTTTGATACACACGAACTTTCGATTATCTGATCAGTAATCAGGCAATGTTGCCATTTTGGTGTGGTTTTCATTTGGCGAGTTGTCATCAACCCCAGGTTTTCCCTTGTTAGCATGTGGAGCATGACCTCACGGCGGGGCATACAAATAAAGCCCTTGGTCTTGCCGGTATAATAAGTCCATCTTGTATCAAAAGGCCGGTAAAGAATCCTGGTCAGGTATTTTTCCTCAATGCCAGAATCTTTTATATCCTTTTGTGCCAATGACACTTTCCAATCCCTGACATCTTTACCCAGGTTGAATCCGGCCCTTGCCATTTCCGGATCCATGCCTGCAAAGGCCCTGACCCGATTCCAAACCTCCTCCCTGGTTTCGCCAATGGTCAATTTGTCCCTGGCCGTGACAATGCCCACGCTTTTCACAACGAACATATCGTTCACCGAAGGCTGCTTCAGGTAAAATCCCTCCAGGGCCGTGTCCATGGGCACGAACCAGTACCACGGTGTAACGGGCTTTATTTCCCGGAAATCCGTGTCCGGGACCGAATGGTTTTCCAGGAACGCGTATTTTTGTTCGCGCCTGCCCCACAAATCCGCGTAAAATACCTGGCAGGGGCTGTTTTGCGCAGTATCGCGCACCATGATCGTTATGGCAGTACCCTGGCGGATGTCGAACACGTTTTCATCCGCGGAACCGTCGGGCGCGGTTTCCCGTTTCAGGCTGTTTCCGTGCAGGTTCAGCACGTAGATCCGGGAAAAGGTGGTCATCAGGCTCTGGCGCATGCCCCGAAACGTGGGATTGTCCAGCCACGAGTGGTTCGTGATGAACCCAACCACGCCCTTGTCCACCTGGGCGACCTTCCACTGGGCCAGGCGTATGAATTTCACGTAATCGTCCTGCAGCCACTTGGGGTTGCGTTCGTCCAGGTCATGGCCGTCCACCGTGTAATACGATTGCAGGGTGCGAAACCTTTCCGCCGCGTTGTCGCCCGGACGCATCAGCGTTTGCACGCCAGGCATATTGTTGGCGGAATGCCCGGAATAGGGCGGGTTGCCCGTGATCACCAGGATCGGCTTTTCGCTTTTCACGAACCAGGCATCCCGGTTCTCCCTGGCCAGGCGTTCCTCCATGAAGCCCAGGTATTTTTTCACGGGTGCTGTCAGGTCCAGGCTGTTGGTCAGGTACAGCTGAAATCGTTCGTTTTCGCGCAGCGGAAAGCCCAGTTCCCGCATCACCAGCCCGGCCTTCATGTGGCCGACCACGTAGGGCGCGACCATCAGTTCGAAGGCGTGGAAATTCGTCAGCACCTGGTCCTTGAACCGTGCGTTCACCATGGCCGTGCCGTGGCCTGTCAGGGTCTCGTGCACCTTGCGCATGGCAGCCACGCAAAAGGTCATGGTGCCTGCGGCCGGGTCCAGCAGGGTCACGTCCGGTTCGGCCAGGCCGTCGGGTTTGTCGAACCTGTCGCGCAGCATGTAATCGATTGAATTCACGATGTATTTCACCACCGGGTCCGGGGTGTAGTAAACGCCGCGGCGTTCCCTGGTGTCAGGGTCGTAGTGTTGCAGGAAGGTTTCGTAAAAATGGATGATCGGGTCGTTTTTGCCTGCCGAGCGGTGCCGGAATTCATCTTCCAGTGCATCTTTGTCCGTTGCGGCCAGGACCGTGGCAATATCGTCCAGCAGCGCGGCAGTGCCCCGGTTGTCGTCCAGTTCGGCCGTGAACCTGGCCATTTCATGCAGCACACCCAGGGACGCGGATATTTCGCGGTACGCGTCGCGGCGGTCAAACGGCGTGTCCGTTGGGGTTTGCAGCCATGCCGTGAACATGCCGTAGACAGCGGTCTGGGAAAACAGGTCCGCGAACTGCTTTTCGTCCAGTTCTGGCAGCAGGGCCTTTTTGAATGCCTCCATCAGGGCCTGCATGTCGCGGTTGTGTTTCAGTTCGTCCCGGATCACCTCGTCCCGCAGGAAACGGGCGCGCATGGCCAGTTCGCGGGCCAGGTCCCTGGAATTGTTGATGCCGGGCACGTTGAAGGCAAAAAAATACTCCGTCATGTGCCGGAACGCGTCCACCGCGTCCGGGATCAGGGGCGGGGTGCGGTCCATGCCCAGGATTTCCGGCCTGCCCAGCAGCACGGCGTCCGTACGCATCCCGTTGCGGAAGGTGCGAAATTCCACGAAATTCGTCAGCATCACGTTAGGGAACGTGGCATTGTAACGCCGCATTTGTTCCGTGTTTTCGATATCATCCAGGCGGTGGTCAGCGGTTTTTGCCTCCACATAACCGATCACCCGCCTGTGTGCGTCGTATATGCACAAATCCGGGTTGCCGCCCGCAGTGTGCGCCGGCAGTATCGTCACCCGGATTTCGCGTCCCAGGGCCTCGGCCGCCAGGATCAGCATGTCCCGCAGCACAGGGTAAAAACTTTCCTCGCGTGCGTCATGCCCGGCCCGGACCTCACGGATTTGTTTCAGGTATTTTTTCAGTATGGCTTTCATTTTTACGTACCCCTGGTGTTTTTATACCACCCGGGCACGCGTGCTGTAAAATTTTTCTGTTTGGATTCGTGACCCGCGATGCTTATCAGGCACGGTTGCTGACCACAACCGTATATGTTTTACGGGATCTTGAACAACGGGATCGCGGGTAGCAATACGCCCATACGGCCGGAAACACCACTTACAAGTTCACGAAAAACAGGTCCCACCAGCAGGGGCAGGGTACGTTTCATGAATGCCGCCCATATTTTCGTTTCAAATTCGTTGCAGTCCTCGTTTTCGCATGTAAACAGCAGTTCGTATTTTGCCTTGAAGGACGCCACTTTTTTTCTGCCCTGTCTGTAGGTCACTTTCAGTCCCACGTCCACATATACCCTGCTGTCGGCAAAGTGAATATCCTTTTCAGCCTGGAAAAGCCATTTGATTTCCGGTCGGATAGAGAGGGGGTCAATTAGAATCTCCGGTGATTCGGGCAAGGGCAGGTTGTGGGATGCCTTGAATTCCCGCAGGGATACCAGTTTTAATTCCACTGCCCGGACCATCCGGTTCCAGGTTTCTTTGTCGATTGAAGGTACCTGGTTCATGCAACCTCCAGCATGTTGGAGTCATCACGCCACAACCCCGCAGGCAGGAGCATATCGGTATGTAACCCCGGGGGTTCGCCGGTGGTCTTATGCGTATCCCGAACGGCCCGGGTTAACAGGTACACCAC
Organism: Deltaproteobacteria bacterium; assembly: GCA_015493765.1. Lineage (GTDB taxonomy): Bacteria > Myxococcota_A > UBA9042 > DTJE01 > S145-11 > S145-11. The sequence continues at coordinate 11,782 of WGCQ01000042.1, read as the reverse complement.
GTATTCATTCAGACTCACATTGTTTTCCCGTGCCTGTTCCACCAGTGTTTCATGCAGTCTGACCGGTACTCTGACACTGAATCTGCCTGTCAAATTACTGCGTTTTCTGGGTTCGGGAATGGTCTGGCCGTCTTTCAGCCAGGTTTCGAACAACCATTTTTTCAATTCCATCAGGTTGCTTACCGCTTCCTCCGGGGTATCGCCATCGCTGACACAGGTGTCTTCACCCAGGTCCTTTATGAAGGCCTGGTATCCCCCGCCCATGTCATCGGGGATCCTCCGGATTGTTATTTCATAATCCAGTCCCAGATAATAATCCAGATTTTTTACACGTTTCACGCTTCACCTCCTTCCAGTATATCCAGCAGCCTTACAAGCTTCTGGTAATATACTCTTTTGACCTCTTTCCCGTTTTTCCTGGGAAAGGTCAACGTATTGTTTCTTATGTTCAGTGCACTTCGAATCTCGTCCAGGGTCAGGATGTTGCTTGTCAGTACCATGTGGGATCCTCGTTTATCCTTTCTGCATTGCATGGAATATGTGTTTTCAAGATACAAGCACACTTTTTCCACCTCTCTTACAGGAACCGTTGGTGAGTGACTTCGCTTCCATTTTTGCAGAATCTTTGCAACTGTGGCATCCATCTGTCACCACATATAGTGACAATTTTATTACAACTTGTCAAGTAAAATTAATAACACACCGGGTTTGCTCTTTTTGAGTTTATGCACATTAGAGTATTACATCTTTTTTCAAAAAAACAAAGGAAAATCCGGTAAAGTTTGTATTGTCGGATTCCTGTGATAGAATCCCTGGCGTGGACAGGATGGAAAAAACAGGAGTATTACTGCCATCGGGAAACAAGAGCAAATGCAAAATAAAGGTAGCCTATGCATGGAGAATCCGTAACCCTTACCCGTGAAAAATCAGGCCCCGGTATGTTGAAACCCGCTGTTAAAGCGGTCGGGCGGGGGATTCCTAATCCCTGTCTGCCGCAGGTTCGAATCCTGCCGGGGGCACCGATGAGTCAGGAAACGATTCTATTTCCGTGACAGGGATATGTGCACGATTAAAATCCGCTTAATCAGGTTAAACAAGGTGAATTGTCGGGTGGTTGCTCAAAATGAGTCCCTGGCAAAGCTGCCGTGCAGGGATGCACAAAATCACGGTCTTTCCGATGAAATCGAGGTCAGTCCCGAGGAATTTGCACGCATAAAACAGGACGTCCTGGTGCCGGAGGCTGTGAAACTGGCGACGTCGTGGCTGGCCCGTCGCGAGATGAGTCGATTGCAGGTGGCTCAGGGACTGCGCCGTCGGGGGTTTTGCCGGGAAATCGCGGAAGCGGCACTGGACAGATTGCAGGATTACGGCTATGTGGACGACGCACGCTTTGCCGAGGCCCTGTTGCGCCTGCGGCAGAATGACCAGCCATACGGGAAACTGAAACTGGCGGCGGATTTGCGTTCAAAAGGCATTACGGGGCGGATTGCGGATACGACCATGCAGGCATTTGATGAAAAAAAGGCCTTGGGGCTGGCTGTCAACATGGCCCGACGCAGGGGGCTGAATGGCAGGCGTTTGTACAATTTTTTGTATCGCAGGGGATTCAGTACGCACTTGATCCAACAGGTAATGGATGAGGACGAGTACAAATGACACGATCGTGGCCCCGGCCACGCCTTTGCAGGTTTCAGCCATAGGTGTAATCCGACTCAGTGGGCCTGATAGCCTGGCCATACTGCGCAGGATTTGTTCGGACCTGCCTGAAAGGCCGGTTGCCAGGCGCATGTACCTCCAATGGCTCCGGGAACCGCACAGAGGAGAGACGCTGGACCAGGCCCAGGTGGTGACGTACAAGGCGCCGCATTCCTACACCGGTGAGGACATGGCAGAGATATTCCTGCACGGTTCGCCGGTGGTGGTAAGGAGGGTGACGGATACGTTGATTGCACTGGGGGGCCGTTACGCGAGACCAGGTGAATTCAGCGAGCGGGCAGTGCTAAACGGTAAAATGGACCTGATCCAGGCGGAAGGGGTCAACGACCTGATCGAGGCAGTCAGCCCGCAGGCTGCAAACCAGGCATTGCTGGCAGTTGCAGGGAAAATCAGCCAATACGTTGTTGCGCTCCAGGACAAAATCATGAATATCCTGGCTGAATTATATGCAATACTGGATTTCCCGGAAGACGACATCGAACCTGTCGATATAACGGCTGGCCTGGAGCGTCTTATTCGGACTCTTAGCCAGGAACTGGAGCGGTTCAGACACACCATGCTGGTAAAAAACGGGGTGCAGGTGGTAATAGCAGGGCCGCCAAATGCAGGTAAATCAACCTTGTTTAACCGCCTTATCGGACATAAACGTACCATCATTGCGGACCTGCCGGGGACAACTCGGGACGTGATCGAGGAAAGGGTGATGTGGGGTGGCATACCCATTATACTAAAAGATACCGGAGGCATTGGGGTCACCGAGGACGTACTGAACGACCAAGTCCAGCAGGCTACGAATGATGCCATCCGGGCAGCCGACATCCTGGTGCTCCTGGGGGACGGACGGTATCCGGAGGATATAGACGTGGGGCCTCAAGCAAGGAAAATCATGGTCGTAAACAAGGCGGACCTTCCCGGGACCCTGGCGCAATCATTCCCGGATGATGCCATACTGATTTCTGCCAGTTCCGGACAGGGGCTGGAACACCTGAAGTCCCGCATTCTAAAACATGCAAATGAATTGTACAACCTGGCCTTCCACAGACCGCCAATAATTGCAGGCTACAGGCAATACGAGGTAATGCTGCGGGTATATGACAGGTTGAACAGGGCTGTGGAATTGCTGAGCCACGGGGAACCGGAGGAACTCTCCACGCTGGAACTGGAAGCAGCCGTCACGGACATCGGCGAGTTAACAGGCGCTCAAATATCCGAAGAGGTCCTTTCAAGGATATTCGATCGCTTTTGTATAGGGAAATAATCACTCGCCGAACAGGTCTGCGGCCACCAGGCCTTCTATGTATTTTTTGATTGCCTCCAGGTCAGCCTCCTGTACAGCAGTAAACTTGACGCCCATGCCCACGCTGCCCTTGGCAGGGTCTGTCTGCCACCATGCAACCTCGCCGCTGACCGATACAGGTATATCGCGTCCGGGCAGGTAAAAACGCAAAGTAACGGATGTCCCAGGTACCGCGGGTTTATCGGTCTTTATGAATGCCCCACCTATACCCAGGTTTGCCAGCATCATGTCGGTTTGTTCCAGGTCTATGTCTTTGCTGAAAACACCATAAATCCTGATGTTGTATCGTTTGTGTCCCCGGTTTTCAGGCATAATAACGGAGCCTCCTGACTCGGTCACGATTATACACCTTGAGCACATATTTTCAACGGTCATGCGGGGTCCCCAATTACCTGACCAAATTCGGCAGTCGGGTGCAGCAAGCGGTCCATCTGCTGCGTCATTTTCACCAATTTGATGCTCGGCTAGTACGCCTGGGCTTAACTCCGCGTATCTGAACCACTTTTTCAGTGCCCTTTGTCCTCAAATTTGGCAGGTAATTTGAGTATGAGTTACTCTTCCTCTTGCTTCAAACTGCGCTGCATTTCCTGCATGTTCTGGTTGGAATGCCGCTGTATTTCGCCTTTGTTCACTGACTGGCGTCGTACCTGCGGTGTGCTGCAACCGAATGTGCCAATGATGGCCAGAAACAAGGCCAGGATTCGTATCAAACGCATGTTTTCTCCTCCTCAGAACATAAAAATCAAGCCGGGCAAAACGCCCCAATACAGTTGCCTGGTGCCGGTTACCTTTTTCCCCACCTCAAAAGCCACGTCCAGGCCGATGGACCTGTGGTTTTTGAACCGATAACTGAACCCCGGACTCATGGTTGCGGCCAGAACCAGGTAGGACCTGTCGTTGGCATTTTTCGCTGTATTATCGTCGAATATATCGACCCATTTGATCAGGAACGCGGACCTGAAATACGGGACCCAATGGCCACGCCTGAATGCCAGGACTCCGCCCAGCAAGATATCAGACGTAAACGTGTTTAAATTGATGCCAAAACCGCCGCCGTACTCGAACGAAAACGGCCCAGCAAACTGGTAGCGTCCAGTAAACTGGGCATCGAACAGGTAGTGCAACTCGGGTTGTACCATGAACATCCATCCGAATTTCATCACGGTACGGTTTCGAGCACTTGCCTGGCTTGCGATTCCGATTCCCACAAATAATACGATAAGTGCGGTAATTCTCTTCATCGAGATTTTCTCCTACAGTGCCCGACATATATTGTACAGTCCTTGTGGTGTTTTATGCAAAATTTTTGTCTTTAGTATGTGATTTGTCCACGCGAAAGTGTTTGGGCTTTTGTGGGCGACTACATCCCCGTGACCTTTTTGACCTTTTTGGACCCCATCCATACCTGTTCGTTGGTTTTTACATCGATTAGTGCCAGGACCACCTGGTAATACACGGTTGTAACACCGTTTGAGTGGTCGATGAGTGAATCGATAGTGCCTTTCAGTATGTAGTCCGCACCCCTTACCTTGCCTGGGGTCTTGCACGTGGACTGCGCCTGCTTATCCCGTTTTTTTCTGACCTGATTGCAGATTCCATCGGCAACCTTGGCCTCACCGGACCTGGCAATTGTTGTTTTCAGGTCTGCGATGAGCGTATTTATTGGGATATGGTCGCGGGTCTTGTTCAGTATATTGCCCACGGCGATCCTGGGCTTTTCGCCTGGGTGCCTGGCTCGAAAACTGGACAGCCATGCTGCCTGCATAAACTGGCTGACCATGGCCTGGGATACGCCCCTGGAATTTGCTCCGCTCCAGTGTCCTGATGGGTCTGTGACCGTGTAATGGTTGTCCTGGTTAAGTACTGGAGCGGACGAGCAGGACGCCATCATGGCCAGACACAGCAAATGTATCCACCGTTTTTCCATTTCTTTGGCCTCGTTATGTTTCTTGCCATGTTTGATGCCTTATACAGATTGCATTATACCAGAACCGGTCGTTTTTTGGGGTTCTTCTGGAATTAGCCCAAATTACCTGTTAAATTTGGTTCTTCCGGATTCCGCCTGAGTGATAACTACCACTGAAGGCCTAAAGCGCTTAATTTTCTTAAACATTTAACAAAAAATTAAAATTGATGGACTCGTAATAAATCAAAATCGGTAAATCCATACCTAATAAAATCAAAGGGTTATAAAGAACAAAATGGCCAAAATCGGACTTTTTACGAGTCCATCAAAATTGATTTTTAGCCCATAAAACATTTCCTAATCCTCACTCCCCCCCTCCATCCCCACACACAAACGGGTCCGACTTGGGCCCTGACGACCGGCCCAAGAGGTCGATGAATTCGGCAGTGATGCTTCGTCTGACGACTCGCAATCACGGCTGTCGCCTTAGACAAGGCACCGCTATCGGCCCGTATGCTTTGCCGCCATCGCTATCCAGATGCTCAAGCCTTGCCCCGAAGGGGCAATGAATTCAAGTGTCCACGGACACGCAGAACCACGTGGCGCTGCCACGACTGCGCTCTGTATGGCTTGTCGGCTGTGCCTACGAACCAATTTCGGCACCCTTTGTGCTCGAATCCCGTCGCCCTCTTGTGCCCTTGACGAGCCGGACAGGCCCACGGGCCGTTGCGAGACCTTATTTTTCGGCCGGTCCGTCTTACGCACCGTAACCCACTTCAGATAAGGCCCGGCCATGTTTATTTACAGGACATCCGGGGCGAGGGGGTCGGTACGAGACCCCTTGCGGGCGACACCGACCCCGAGCCATTGCAACAAACGGCCTCGAAGCCGGCGAGGAATCAGACGGCAGGGACACAGTCGGACTTAGTAGCCGATATGCATCGCATATCAAACACTAATCCTGCTTCATTACCCAGGCTAATTCCGGAAGAGCCAAAAATATTTGAATTTTACGGTGACATGGCATATCCTGTGCATGTTTGATGATTTATGTTTGCCGTTTTTAGGAGGTTTACGATGTTAAATACAGATGGAAGTATTCGTAAGGCGTTCAAAAAATGCTGCCTTTCAGAGGGGGAAGAACTGGAGGATTATGCCCTGGGTTCCAGCAATCTATGGAAAAAAGTGGTGCTGGCGGTTACGAACAGGAATCGATTTCTGTTCGTACCTTTCAGGATTTTTGGGAAGCCGCGTTTGCTGGCCGAATTTCAGCCCCGGGACGTACACAAGGTGGAACTTGGTGTGAAGACCGGTATGGTCAACAAGTATCATGTCAGGATGCAGTACCTGGACAAGGATGATGAAATAAAGTTTTCCATGCAGAGTCCAATGGGGATCATGTCGAGGATCTTCTCACAAAATTCCAACGCAATGCCGGATTATGCAAAGGGTAGCGAGTTTTTAGGTGTAGTAGCCGTTAAGGACGATACATTGCTGCTGTTTACCAGGGACAGGATTATCCCCGTGAAGTACGAGAAGGATAAGTTTTCCGCGGATGGGGAAATCAGGTATTCGGATATCTCGGATTACGACGTGTACAAGGAAAAAATCGGTAATTTTCTGAATTTGTACATGGAGATACAGGGTAAACCCACTTTGTACCTGGCGGATGACAATCAAACAAAGGCGTTGCCATCCTTGGGTATATATTCCAATCTGAATTTCTACATCGACATATTCAAGCAAACGGATATACCAAGGAAGGTACCGTCATACATGGAAGATGGCGAGGAAGAGGTTGTGACCTTTAACAGAAAGAAGGGAATGAGCCTTTCCAAAAAGCACAAGGTAAGGGTAGCCACCAGGAATATATACCTGCTAACCGCAGGTTCAAACAATAAACTGGAACTGGAGGATAAGGTCAGGATCGCGGACATAGAAAGGCTCCAGGCGGACTCGCTGTCCAGTGCAATCAAATCCGGTGGAAACTTCCACGAAATAATTTTGGTCACAAAGGACGGTCAGAAACATAGTATCCAAACCTGGGACTCGGCAAGAACAGAGGCAAACAAAGCCCTTGATTATATATACAGCCAGATCGGATAGGTTTCGCAGTATTGGGTGTTGACCTCTGATGAAACAGGGGAATAAATCCCTGAAATCCGGGCGAAACTGCAATCCTGATGGACTCGTAAAAAATCAAAATCGACAAAATCAGACCTAATAAAATCAAAGGGTTACAGAGGCCAGAATAGCCAAAATCGGACTTTTTACGAGTTCCTCAATCTTGATAAACTGAAAATCCACACGGCCACGGTCAGCGGTCACGGAAAGCCGGGACCAGCGGCCTACATGGCCTCCAAGGCCTTCAGTACGGATTTCACCGTGGGTGCGGTTTCGATGCCCGGGGACATGGTCCTTTCGTACTTGTAATAGGGCTGGTGCCAGTCGGCCTTTCGCAGGATGTAACCGATTTCGTCTTCGCCCAGGCCGATCAGGAAACGCCATTTACCGCGCATCATGCCCTTCAAATCGGCAAACACGGTCGGTGCGGGCTCACCTGGCACGCTTACGAACTGGGCAACCAACCGGTCGTCCTTTGACAGGCTTATCAGGATCATGTCGGTCGTAAACGAGTTGTCACCGGACAGGTCCACGGGACGTTTGATGATGCCCCGTTTGGCCATGTACGCAAACACCCAGTTGTCGTTTTTGACCCTGAATGCCTTTCTGGCCACCTTCAGGACAAGGCCGTCCGGCCCGATTGCAGGTCCTGCATCCTTCAGAGCCTTTCGGACCGCCGCGGCCACGCCCCGGCCCACCTTGTTGCGCAGGGCCACACGTTTTGGCGTGGGCATGTCGTGCGCAAACACGTCGTCCAGGCTGCGCTTGCCGCACAGTTTGCGACCGGGGTTCACCGTAACCAGGCCGCCCACAGCACCCTGCACAAACACGACCACTCCCAGGTCCTTCAATTCCCTGCACATGACCCCGGGCCAGTCCGCACCCAGTTTCCAGTCATTCCACATCGCCTCTGCGTGGTTGCCGTAGTTTACCATGACACCGATTGATTTTCCATGCAAATCAAGGGCTTGCATCACGTTGACCGTGTCGTCCTTCTGGTCGATGATCGCATAGTGCAGGTTACGGGACAAATCCTTTGCCGCCTTGGCAGTGCCGAACAATAGTTGTGCAGGCCTGGCGTTTTTGACGGCCATTTCCACGCATTTTGCCATGCGCCGCTTGAGTTCACGCATGTAGGGCTCGATGCGGCCGGAACACACGGGCACGATGCCCATGGAAGGTCCCCAGTAGCCGATGGTGTCAGGTCCCACGTGGTCATGTGCCGCGTTTATTATGATGTGGTCCGCGTACTTTTGGGTCATCAGGGCCTTTGCATCCATGATGTCCGGGTGCTCGATGCCTATCGTGTCGATTTCCTCGAACACCACGAAGTTTGTGCCTGTATCCAGGTACATGCAGTGCGCATACACGTCGCTACGCACCCCCTTGTTACGGCGCCCCTGGTCGAAACCGCCCAGGTATATGCCCTTTGTGCGGGCCAGGTCCGTGGTGATGTCCACCTGGGCAGCCCCAACGAACAGGCGGTGATCGGTCCCTGCCCTGCGGGCATCGTGCGCCTTGTCCAGGACCGTTGGCCTGGCTGCCGGCTTTTGCGGCCCACCATACAGCAATTCGCAGGTATTGGAACAACACGCAGCGGCCCATGCACCCGTAACAACCAATATCAGCATCAATAAAACCTTGCGCATGCCAGTCACCTATTTCTGCAACGGGTATTTCAAAAACCATACCAGGCCCGCCAGGCACAGGATTGCCGCGGCCACACCCGCCAGCAGTATGCCCCAGGGTCTGTTTATCGTATTGCCAAAGCCCCAGAAAAGCAAGCCTTGCAACAATGGGGCCAGTCCCCAGCCGATCTTCTGGATCAGGCCCTGCATGCCGTTGTACATGGCCTCGCGCTGGTAGCCGGTCAGCGTTGTGTCATGGTCCATGATGTCGGCCAGCATCGCGGGTTGCAGCACGGTGAACAGGGCCACCGGAAACGCAATCACAACCACCAGTACCCACAGGACGCCCAGTTTCAGACCCAGGCCGTGAATCCATCCCAGGACCAGAAATGCGGGCAGAATTAGTACGAACACGGCCAGGCTCAATAAAAACAACTGCCGTTTTTGCCAGCGGTGTCCCAGGAATGCGGCCAGGGGGTAAAACACCATGGTTGCCGTTGTGAGGCCCAGCAGCAGGTAACCCACGAGGTCCTCGGATTTGCCCAGGACCACCTTTACGATGTACACCATGGCTATCTGCATCAGGGCCATGGCAGCACCAGTCAGGGCAGCCGGGCCGACGAATGGCAGAAACGCCGGATTTTTCAGGGTCTCCCAGCAGGCCTGCCAGAAACTGAATGGGACCTCTTTCTGGCTGGTGTGTGGTGTTTCCCGGATCATGGCGAGTAGGGGCAAAAAACCCAGCACGATCAGCAAGCCCACCAGCAGTCCAGCCACCTTGTAGCCGTCGCTGATGTGGATGCCGGCCAGGGATACGCCGCTATGCAGTTTGTCGATCAGCAGTCCGAACCCCATGAACGCAAAGACCTGCCCCAGGGTCCCGAACACGGCCAGCCAGGTCGATACGGACACCCTTTGCGCGTCCTCGGTTACCACCTCGGGCATCAGCGCAAAGTACGGGTTGACCACCACGGTGAAGCCTATGTAAAACAACAGGGTCGTTGCGGCCAAAAAGGCAACATTGACCCACGACAAGCCCCGGACTGGCGGAAACCACACGGCCACGAACCCCAGAACCAGTAATGGCAGTCCCCACAACACGAAAGGCAAGCGCCTGCCATGCCTGGACTGTGTCCTGTCCGATATGTAACCCACCAGGGGGTCTGCAATGGCGGCAGGTATCATCACCAGGAACAATACCAGCCCATAGACCTCCGGCCTGGTGTAAAGCACGGACCCTGCCTCGGTTTTTGACGGGGCATACAGGTGCATCAGCCACGTACCCAGTGCTACAAGGGCAGCAGTGGTAGGGAAATTACCCAGGGAATAGGCCAGGACCTGGCCCTTGGTCAGGCGGTGACTCATTTTGCTCAATTGGCCCGGGCCTTTTTCAACGCTTCCTCATCCGGCAAATCAATAGGTATATAGACCTCTACGCCAAAGGCCCAGTTATCGACCAGTGGCAATGTATTTGTGCCGCCGAACATCCAGTCGTATTTGACGCGCAACGTGACAGGTATGGACAGGGCCATCAAGGCGCTGGTACTGAGCCCGAACTGCAGGTGGTGTTCAGTGGAACCGCCCGAAAACAGGGTATTGCTGATCATCTGGTCCGCTGCGGCGTGCAGGCCCTTTACGATCGATGGCATGACCGCGATGTAGTCGTATTCTATGCCGATGTCCAGGCCCCTGAACAAGGTGATCTGGGTGGATGCCATCAAACCGAAGATGGAACCCGGATACACGGTGTACTCACGCCCGGCATCCTCCGATACGTCGGGGAAGAAACTTTGGATCCCGGCCATGGCCTGGGGGCCGTACCGGGCAATGGAACTGTAGTCCGGTTTCGTGAAATGGGGAAAATGGCGGTGATACGGGAAACGCTGCTGAAAGTCCGCCTCGCCAGAGAAAAGTATGCTGATGTACCGCATTATCCGCCTGGGTATCGGCATGCGCAGGTCGAAGGCAGCGGAAAAACCCAGTCCCCAGCCGCCCTTGCCAGCGTCCAATTCAGGCCCCAGCAACAAATAGATCATCCTGTCCGGGTTGGCCAGGCGGCCTGTGGGGGCATAGATACGTCCGGTCAGGGAACCGGCAAAATACCTGGACCGGTAGTATTGCCAGGATGCGCCGAAGTCGATGTCAGACATCTCCACCCCGTTGGTTTCGTAGTGTTTTTGCGGCCTGGGTCTGCCAAATTTTTCGATGGTGCGATAGAAATCCTCCAGCGTGGTGCCGAACAGGGCCGATGCAACGCCACGGCTCTCGTAAACCGGGTCCAGGTTGACATTCAGATGCATAAACGGGATCTTGATGTACACGTCCCAGGCATCCGTGATCCCATAGGAGACCTGGAGCGAATGGAACACGGCACCACCCGATGCCCTTGGATCCAGCCGTATTGCGCCCATGCTCCCGAAATCACCGTCGATGATAGGCAGCACCCCGCCCATGGAATGGCCTTTCATGTCCCACTGGTCACCGCCCTTGACGAAGTTGCAATCGTATTTGATGCCCAGCAGTCCCTTTGGCAACTGGGATGTTGCATTCCCCCAGTAATCCGTGCGGTCCAGGTAATCCATTTCCGCCTGGAACCGCCTGGTCCACCAGTTTCCCGGTTTTCCACTGGCCTTGGTTTGCTTTGGTACCTCCGTCATAGGGGCGAACCCGGTTTGTTGCGCCAGGGCCTGTGGTCCAAAAAACGCCAGCAATACAGGTAGTAAAACGGAAATTTGAATCCAGGACAAATTTTTCATCCGCTGCTCCCAGTCATGTTAAGGAATTATAACATCAGGTTCTGGTACAAATCAAAGGTTTTCTTAGTAGAGGGATCTTCGATACAGGCTATTTTTAGAGTACGTTATTTATCAAAGCATTACAAAATCAGGGCACAAAATCGTCCATTCTGACAAAACGCATGTACAGGGGATTAGGGCAAACATTTGGTGGCCATAGCAGCGTATTTGCATGCATTTATAGCGTTTTTGAATTGCAAGATTTTTTGTTGATATGCGATGCATATCGGTTACTGGGTCCGACTGTGTCCCTGCCTCCCTGATTCCTCGCCGGCCTCGACCTGCCCCGGGTCCCTCGATCAGATTTGGGAGTCGG
>WGCQ01000041.1 GCA_015493765.1 Deltaproteobacteria bacterium | reverse complement strand
TGCAGCGCCAGCACGTCCAGGTAGGAAAACGATTTCCACCCGGTTTTTGCGTACAAATAGATGATCGCGACCAGCATGAATATCGACCCGAAGAACGTGTACAAAAAGAACTTCGTGGCCGCATAGATACGGTTTTTGCTGCCCCAGATACCGATCATCAGGTACATGGGGATCAGCATGAATTCCCAGAACAGGTAAAAGAGCAACAGGTCCAACGCCACCAGGGTGCCCAGCATGGCGGTTTCCAAAAACAGCATGGCGATGTAGAATTCCTTTTCCCGGACCTTGATTGCGCTGAACGCCCCAAGGATCGTGATCGGGGATATGAATGTCGTGAGCATCACTAACAGCAGGGATATGCCGTCGATACCCACGAAATAGTGGGCGTTGAGGGCCGGGATCCACTTGTGCTGCTCGACCAGTTGAAAGCCTGACAGCGATGCGTTGAAGTTTACCCACAGGCTGAGCGACACGAAAAAGGTCGCCAGGGACGCAAGGAATGCGAAATTACGGATCGCCCGTGCGTTTCGCCTGGGGATGAACGCCAAAAACAGCGCGCCCAGGATGGGAAGGAACAGGACAATCGATATGAAAGGCGTTCTTGCCAGTGTTTCAACCGCCATCAGTCACCTCAGAATATGATGAGTATCAGGGCCAATGCGCCCAGCAGGAAGGCCGCCACATAGGCCTGTACATCGCCGTTAGCCACTATGCGTATGCCCCTGCCGACCAGGTCAACAAAGCGGGCACTGCCGTTTACGAATATGTTGTCTATGATGCCCTTGTCCACGACCTGGTGCAGCACGTCGCGTGTCCACATCAGGGGGCGCACCACCAGGGCACCGTAGATCTCGTCCACGTAGTATTTATGAAACACCAGGCTGTACAGGTGCTTGCACTTCGTGGTGAAGGCCTGCGGGAAGTTGCGCCATGCACCCGCATACATCAGCCATGCCAGCAGGATGCCTATGCCCGCCGCGGTCACGGACGCCCCCATCAGGGACCACATGGTCGTGGGGTTGCCCGTGCTGTGGATGAAGGGCGCAGAGGCCTCGAATACCGGGTCCAGGAAGTGCTCGAACACGTTGAGTTTTTCGATGGGCATGCCCACGTAGCCCATGACGATGGAACCGGTGCCCAGTACGATCAGGGTCGTTGCCATGGACCAGTTTACCTCGTGGGGATGGGCCGTTTTGGAACGCAGGCTGCCGGTGAATGCGACGAAGTACAACCTGAACATGTAAAACGCGGTGATGATCGCGGCGATCAGGCCCAGTGCCCAGTACAACTGGAACAGCCAGGCAGGCAGGACCTGGTGCCCGTTTACCACGATCCGGTGCGTAAATGCCTGGTACAGGATGTCATCCTTGGAAAAGAAGCCCGAAAACAGGGGCACGCCCGAGATCGCGAGCGTGGCGGACAGGAATGCAAAGTTCGTTATGGGCATGTGCTTGCGCAGGCCGCCCATCTCCCAGATGTTCTGCTCGCCGTGCATCGCGTGGATCACGGCACCCGCGCCCAGGAACAACGTGGCCTTGAAGAATGCGTGGGTCATCAGGTGGAAGACGCCCGCGCCAAAGGCCCCCACGCCCACGGCCAGGAACATGTAGCCCAACTGGCTGATCGTGGAGTATGCGAGGACCTTCTTGATGTCGTTTTGCGCGATGCCGATCGTTGCCGCGTACAGCGCGGTCAGGGCGCCGATGCCCGCGACCACGGCCATGGTGGTGGGCGACAGGATGTACAGGAAATTCAGGCGTGCGATCATGTACACACCCGCTGTGACCATGGTGGCCGCGTGGATCAGGGCGGATACCGGCGTGGGGCCGGCCATGGCGTCCGGCAGCCAGATGTACAACGGGATCTGTGCGCTCTTGCCGGTTGCACCGACGAACAACAGCAGGGTGACCAAGGTCACGAAACCGAGGTGGGCATGGAAATATGAACCTGGGGCCAGGACCGCGGCCTTGATGCCGGGGAACGACAGGTCGCCCTTCATCACGAAGGCCAGCAGGAACATGGCCAGCAAAAAGCCGAAATCGCCGATACGGTTGACGATAAAGGCCTTCTTGCCGGCCTTGGCCTTGGTCGTGTCATCGAACCAGAACCCGATCAACAGGTAGGAACACAGGCCCACGCCCTCCCAGCCGATAAACAGCAGGGGCAGGCTGCGGCCCAGGACCAGCAACAGCATGGAAAACAAAAACAGGTTGAGGTGCGAAAAATACCTGGCGTATCCCGGGTCCTCTTCCATGTAACCCATTGAATACAAATGAATAAATGACCCTACAAACGTGATAACCAGGGTCATCACCGAAGACAGGGGGTCCAAAAACAACGAAAAATCGATGTGCAGGGTGCCCACCGTGATCCATGGAAACAGCGTGGCGGTTACGGATGCATCATGTCCCATGCCTGTCAGGCGCAACACAGCGGTCAACACGGCCAGCAGGCTGATAAACGGCATGCCCACGCCCACCCAGTGGACAACCCGGCGGCTGAGGTGCCTGGAAAACACGCCGTTGAAAAAGGCGCCTATCAGCGGTGGAAACAAAACCCAATATAAAAGGTGTGATGTGGAAATCATCCGTGCCCCCGTTAGTATTTCAGTTTGTCCGCCTCGTCAACGTTCACGGACCTGTTGTGTTTGAATATCTGGATGGCAATGGCCAGGCCCACGGCCACCTCGGCCGCCGCCACTGCGATCACCACGAACACGATCCCGTGTGCACCCACGTCGCCCCTGAAGCGTGCGAAGCTGATGAACACCAGGTTTACCGAGTTCATCATGATCTCCAGGGACATCAGCACCACCAGCATGTTGCGCCTGGTGGCCACACCAATCGCCCCGATCGTGAACAACACCACTGCGAGCCCGATGTAATAACTCAGCGGAACACCCATCAGGACCTCCTCTTGCGTGCGATCAGTACGGCGCCAACGATAGCAGATAACAGCAGAATCGACGAGAATTCAAAGACAAACAGCCATTTTTTGACCAGCACGCCACCCACGGATGCGGCATTGCCGAATGTGGCAGGGATACTGGCCGCGTGGAAATGCACGAGTACGTGTGTCAGGCCGCTTGCAACGATGAAACCGATGGCCAGGGCCGAAAAAACGGATAAGACCTTGTACCAACTGTATTTTGGCTGGGCCAGTTCCTCGGGCGTGAGGTTTAGCAACATGATCACGAACACGAACAGGGTCATTACGGCACCCGCATACACCAGGACCTGGATCACGGCCACGAAGAAGGCCGACAACTGGACGTAAACGCCGGCCATGAATATGAACGACACGACCAGGGCCAGGGCCCCGTGCAAGGGATTCCTGCCAAATGGCGGCAGGACCACGGCAAGGGCACCCAGTACGGCCCCGATTGCCAGTATCCAGAAAACTATCATTTCAGCAGACATCTGCGCCCCCGTTATCAATGGCTGCAACCGCCGTTTTCGATATATGCCTCGAATTCTTCCCTGTATTTGGTCAAAAAGCCGATCACGGGCATGGCAGCGGCATCACCCAGTGCGCATATGGTCTTGCCCATGATTTGTTTGGCCACCCGCAGCATCTGGTCGATGTCGCCCTTTTCACCCTTGCCGGCAATGATCTTGTCCATGATTCGGTCCATCCAGCTGGTGCCCTCGCGGCACGGCGTGCACTGGCCGCAGGACTCGTGGTGGTAGAACGCGGTGACCCGCTTGAGTACCTCCGGCAGGCACGTGTCCTCGTCCATCACGATGATCCCGCCTGACCCCATCATGGAACCCGCGGCCCTGACGGAGTCGAAGTCCATGGATATGTCGATTTCGTCCGGTTTCAGCACGGGCGTGGACAGGCCACCAGGGATCACAGCCTTGAGTTGCTTGCCGTTGCGAATCCCACCGGCGTAGTCATAGATCAGGCTCTTCAGGTTCGTACCCATGGGGGCCTCGTACAGGCCGGGCTTTACCACGTGGCCGCTGATCCCGTATATCTTGGGTCCACCGTCCTTGGGCAGGCCCATGCTCAGGAATTTTTCCGCGCCCAGGTCGAATATCAGGCGCACATCGGCCATGGTTTCCACGTTGTTGATGATCGTCGGGCCGCCGAACAGGCCCACCACCGCAGGAAACGGCGGTTTGTTGCGCGGGCGGCCGGGTTTGCCCTCGATCGACTCAAGCAACCCGGTTTCCTCGCCGCACACGTAGGCGCCGGCACCTGGCTGCACGTAGATATCCAGCGAAAAGCCGGATCCCAGGATGTTTTTGCCCAGGTACCCGCGTTTGTACAACTGTTTGATCGCATCCTCCATTACCCGGATGCCCTTGAAGAATTCCCCGCGGATATAGATGTACGCGGTGTGGCAACCAACCGCATACGAGGTAATGATCGTGCCCTCCAGCACCGGAAACGGGTCGTTTTCCAGAAAATAACGGTCCTTGAACGTACCGGGTTCGCCCTCGTCTGCGTTTACGGTGACATAGACCGGTTTGTCGTGCCGTTTGGGTACGAACGACCACTTCATGCCCGTGGGAAAGCCCGCGCCTCCGCGTCCGCGAAGGCTGGCCTTTTTCACGGTTTCCACCACCTCTTCGGGCTTCATGCGCAATGCCCTGCGCACTGCACGCATGCCGCCATAGGCCAGGTGGGTGTCGAGTTTCTTGTAATCACGGTCCGGCCTGGACCTCAGCAATACGGGTGTGTACTGGGAAGTGTTCACTGGTCACCCCCCTTTTGTTTTAGTTCGTCAATGATTTTCACCACCTTTTCCGGTGTCAGGGATTCGTAGTAGTCCTCGTTGACCTGCATGGCCGGTGCATTGCCGCATGCAGCCAGGCACTGCACCCCTTCCAGGCTGAACATCCCGTCCGGAGTGGTCTCGCCCATGTTGATCCCCAGTTTTTCGCGCACCGCATCCACGATCATGTCCGAGCCGTTCAGGTAACACGACACGTTCGTGCACACCTGGATGTGGAACTTGCCCACCGGCTCCTTGTACAGCATGGTGTAGAAGGTGGCGGTATTTATCACGGCGCTTTCCGGGAGGCCCAGCCGCTCGGCCACCAGACGCATTACGTCCTGGCTGATGTACCCGAATTCCTTCTGCGCCAGTTTCAACACGGGGATCAATGCCCCTCGTTTTGTCGGATAGCGCTTTTCGTATTCCTTTATTTTCGCTTCCGCTTCCTCAGAAAATGCAATTGTCATAGTTTGCCCCTGCCAACAAGTGTCAGAAAATTAACCCAAGCTTGAAGGCGTGTCAAGACAGCATCGTATCAAAATTGGATTGTTGTCAAGTTTTTGGGGTAGTTTCCTAACTAAATTTGAATATACTCCTATTTCAGAATCGTACCTCCCCTGACGCAGATAACATTCAGTGTATCGGTTTGCGGGGATAACGCGACCCGGCCTGTGCTGAAATCGATCTTGTATATGGTTGTTGCGTTGCCGCTGTGGGTGGCGGTCCAGTAAATGGCAGTGGTAAAACCAGGAAATTTGGTTGCAGGATTTTTTTTGGTCATGTCCAGCAGGCTTCTTAACTCGTTTACGTTAGGGAGACGCCAGTCCGAATTGTTACAACATTCCAGTTGTTCACAATATGACAATGCTGCCCGCCAGTTCAGGCCTGTTCCGGTTTTTGTATTCCAAATCAGACCGGTCGCCTGGTCCAGGATTGCCTTTTTTGTATTGCTTTCCGTATGCAATGTCAGAAAGCGGTTGTCCGGTTGGCGGCCTATGGTCGAACGCACACAACGCACAAAATAGTGTTGAGTGCTGCCGGCATCATCCATTGGAAAATCGGTTCCGTCTATAATATTAACCGCCCAATGCCGGCTGGATTGGCCATAAACCGGTGTGGCGGAACCGAACATGCCCGTGGACATGGACTGCTGAGTCTGGAATATCGATGTATCGATCGCAGGCGAATTTTTTCCGTAGTCCATCATGTTGAGCAACTCGAATAGGCTTGGCAAAACCCAGTCGGAATGCCCGGCATAAATGAGGCTTTCGCAATACGCGGCGGCATGCTGGTAATCAGGTTTTTCAACAGCAACCATCTGGTAAACGACACCGGTTGCCGAATCTATGACCATTTCGCCGTCACCTTGAACGATCCAGTGCCTGTCCAGGTCCGGATATTGGGCGTCCTGTCCGCAATAGGACAAAGTACCGCACTCAGTGCTGCCGGCCGTACCAGGGCAACCTATGACAC
This sequence comes from Deltaproteobacteria bacterium, assembly GCA_015493765.1. Taxonomy (GTDB): domain Bacteria; phylum Myxococcota_A; class UBA9042; order DTJE01; family S145-11; genus S145-11. The sequence continues at coordinate 5,389 of WGCQ01000041.1, read as the reverse complement.
TGGCGGAGCTTACACAAGTATCCTGTCCTGTAGGGACAACGGGGATTGCGGGTACCTGGCATGCTTCCTTGAAGCAATAATCACCCGTGAAACAACAGGAATCCCCACATACGTGGGTTTTCGGACATTTACAACGTCCGGCTGAGCATTCCAGCGGTGGCTGACATTCCCCGCAACTGTGGCCGCATCCGTCGTCGCCGCACTCCTTGTTGTCGCATGCAGGTGTACACTTGCACTTGCCTGCGTCACAATAGGAATTGGCGAATTCATCGCATTTGCCGCAATCAATGTTGCTGCCGCATCCATCGGATTGCTGACCGCATTCAAACCCCTGCTCCTCGCAGCTCTTGGGTGTACAGCAACCCTGGCCGTAGCATATGTCCCCCTTTGGACAGCATACACCATTGCAGCGTGGTTTATCATCCAGACAAGTACATTGCCCATGATTGCATTCCTCGTTTGCCGGACATACCCCGCAACTACCCCCGCATCCGTCGTCGCCGCACTCCTTACCGGTACAGTCCGCGTGACATCCACACTTGCCATTGGCATCGCAGTATGAATTGGCATGTTGTGTACAGATTCCACATTTCAATGTTTTTCCGCAATTACCCTGGTGTTGTCCACACTCGTATCCCATGTCCGCACAGGTTTTGGGTGTACAGCAACTGCCCTGATAGCACAATTGTCCCGCAGTGCACCCGCAGTCCTGTGGGCAGGAATCGCAATTTTCGCCCGGGTCGCACACACCGTTACCGCAAATCATGCCAGTCCCCTCGTCCCCGGGTACGTCCTTTGGAACGTCCTGGCCAGCCACCCCGTCGTCCGCTTGCGTACTGTCCCGTGCATCCTCAATCACCTGGGTGCAAACGCCATTTTTGCACACGGCCCCGTCCGCGCACCCGCAGTCCACAGGACACGACGCACAGTCCTCGCCCGGGTCGCACACACCGTTACCACACATCATGCCAGTCCCCTCGTCCCCGGATACATCCTTTGGAACATCCTGGCCAGCCACCCCGTCGTCCGCTTGCGTACTGTCCCGTGCATCCTCAATCACCTGGGTGCAAACGCCATTTTCGCACACGGCCCCGTCCGCGCACCCGCAGTCCGCAGGACACGACGCACAGTCCTCACCCCGGTCGCATACGCCGTTACCGCACTTGCGAACATCGGCCCCATGCATGTCATTGTGTACGTCACCAGGGTGCACGTCCATTGCCAGGTCCGCATCCCTACCAATGTCCACGACATTTTTTGCGTCATGCACATCCGTATCGGCAGCGTCCGCCAGCACCTGCACATCCTTGTCGGATGCCACGCAGACCCCGCCAACGCACCTGAACCCTTCCACGCAGGGTTTTGTGGCGCTGCACTTCATGGGGTGCGCCTTGAAATTGAAATTCGTGCATCCCCATGCCTGCAAGATACCTACTCCCAAAACCAGCATAAGCAGTCGTTTCATGGCTTAAAACTCCATACGAACGTTCACACCCTGCATTCCTTGAGTGACAGCAGGCGCAATTTTGACATGTTTGGGTTCCAGTACGAACAGCAGGACCGATGCCACGCCAGCCGCAGCACCGACCCCAACCAGGGCCCATCCCCACCGCCGTTTCGTGTACGCCGCATCCTGCTGGGCCTTTGCATCCACCTGGTATTTTTTTTGCCAGTTATTGGACAGGTCCTTAAGGCTGGATTCGGCAATACCCAACAGGATTGCCCCGGTTACCAGGGCTGCTCCGGACACGCCCGCAGTGGTCCACGCATAGGGCCTCAACGTTTTTCGGCCGGATGGCTTGACCGCCGCCTTAATGACCCGGCCACCGCTCACTGCATGCGAGCGTATGCCGCCCGATACGGCCTTTTCCGCAGTGCAATCAACCGCAAAATACCGTCTCAATTCAGGCGAACCTTTAAAATAGTCCTCCACCTGGCAGGCCGTGATCTTGCCCTGTTTTGCCAGTTTTGACAGGCCCTGCTCACAAAACCTGGTGTAGCCCGCCTCACACTTTTGCAATAATTTGCCCAGATTTTTGACATCCTCCGGTTTTTTTTGCTTGAATTGCAGTACCGCGGCACTGATATGATGTGGAAGCGCCGGAAATATGAATTGCTGAGTCTTCCACAGGACCTTTTTTGCTGTATCGGCCTGCCCATTCCACAACAAGGCCAAGGCAAAATAGAACCGCAGGATGGGGGCGTCGTACAACCTGACAATCAGGGCAAATTCCCGGCTTGCCATGTCGTAGTGCCCGGCCATATAATCCTGTTTCGCAAACCGCAGCAACGCGCATACCGCGGCCTTGGACGGGGTGTCACAGGAGATACCCTGGAACTCCGCCCGTTTAGCCGGCTTCAATGCCTCGTTTGTGGAGATGATCTTTTCCACACGCTTCAAGGCATCAAGCGTCTTTTTGACCCTTCCTCGTCCCACGAGGTTCCTGACCACTACCAGCAGGTGCTTGAGCCTGTAAACGTTGGTCTTGTCCGGTCCCAGTATAGCGGACACCATGGACCAGAAACGGCCCACGTCACGGGTTTTATTCTTCAAAAATGCCTTTATCATCCACCTGGAAATCTGTTTTTGTGAGATATATCCCAGGACCTTGGAGCGCACCATGTTACGTTGTTTGTCGGTCTCGGATGCCTGAAACGCCACCACCCACGAGGCCGCGGCATCTACCCCCTTTGTTTTGAACGGTACGTTGACATTACAGGTCACGAGTATGTTGACCAGGGCCGCATGTACCGCCGGTCTTTCGTCCCTGTCAAAGGCGGATTCATCGATCTTGGCAATTTCCTTTTGGGCGTTGGTACAGTCCCCGGCCTTGAAATAATCCTTTACCAGGTGAAACTGGATGTATTTGTTGGGTACGATCTTGAATGCCTGTTTCAACAGGTCAATGGCATTGCTGTATTCACCTTTGGATTCCAGTTGCTTGGCGGTCTGGTACAGGCGTAGCGCCGTACTTTCGAGTGCATTATCGGCCCTGGCCCATGTTGTCCAGCACAACCCGGACACCAACAACATAATTACCCAGAAATTATTACGCATTTACAAACTCCAACTATTTCTTTTTTTTCGATGTCTTTTTACTTTTCTGTGCACTCGTTTTTTCTTCTTGTGGTTCAGAGGCTTATCCATCCATGCCACGGAAAACGACTCCGCGTGTCTGCGCAACGATTTGATGCCGTCCGTTACCATGTCCCTGGGTTTCAGCCTGGAATGACGATTTTCCCGGAGCACCGCATGTTTAATGGTGACCTTTTGTCCCTTGACCGGGCCTGGTTTACGCGTAAAAAACCATGCCCCACCAGCAGCAATCACAATAACCAGGCCTGCCAGGGCGACCATCAACCCACGCCTGCTTTTTGGCTGTTTTACATGGACCAGTTCCCTTTGTGTCAGAGATGGGTTTTCCGAGGGGGGGGCTTTATCAGCGTCATCATCGATAACCTCAACAGGTTCAATGAACTCATCCGATGCCTGTCCGTCCGATATATGAATTTGTGGCGGCAGGGGGGGGATTTCATCCCGGGCATGGCTGCTGCTGGTTGAAATGCCAAAATCTTCCTCGGAATCCGCTGCGATTTCAACCAGTTCCCAGTTCACATCGAGGTCTCCACTAGGCGTGGAATGCGTGGAATCCTCGTCCGAGGAGCTGATCCCTTTTATGCCTACGTCTGACTTCAGCAGGGCATGCTTCATGGCATGCCGAAACGCCCGTGCATCCTGGAAACGTTCTTCCGGGTCGCGGGCCATGGCCTTGCGCAGGAAATCCTTTACGGAATCCGGCAATTCCCTGGCAGCAGGCGCCTTCAGCGGGTCATACCTGGGGCTGCTTTTCATCACCAGTATCTGCAACTGGTCCTTGAACGGAAACGCCTTGACGCCTGTAAGGACCTCGTACAGTGTAACGCCCACTGAATACAGGTCAGCGCGGTGGTCGATCTTGCCCTCGAACAGTTTTTTTATATCCCCTTGCTCAGGGGCCAGGTACTGGGGTGTCCCCATCAGCATCCCGTTAGTGGTCAGTTGCTTGTTCGAAAAGCCCTCCGTGTTACCAAGGGCCTTGGCCAGACCGAAATCGAGCAATTTTACCATGAAAGGATTTCCGGCCACCTTTTTCAGCAGGATGTTGCTGGGTTTAATGTCACGGTGGACCAGTCCCTGGGCGTGGGCGGTCTCGAGAGCACTGAGCACCTGCGAAAAGATGTGGACCACCACCTTGCGGCTGGCCTGTTTGCCCGCCTTTTTCAACTGCCTGAAGAATTTTCCGAGTTCGATGCCATCCTTTACGTATTCCAGCACCATGAACGGTAGTTCCCGGTGATAGGCCTCTATGCGGTGTACACCGTAATCCAGCATCTTGACAATATTTGGATGGTCCAGCATGGACAAGGCCCGTGCCTCCCTGGCGAATCGTTCCTTGTTGGATTCGTCCAGGTGTGCAGCGGAAATTACCTTGACCGCCACTTCGCGCATGAAGGGCTTTTGCAGGCCCAGGAATATGAATCCCATGCCTCCTTCGCCGATCTTTTGTACCAGCAAATATCGAGATTCTATTAACTGCCCCACGAGTTCATGGTTTTTCTTTGGGAATTCCTGTAGTGTAAGTGCATATTTTTCAGGTATCAGGTGGTAGCCCTTGGTCTTGCACGAGGCATTGGTACAAGGGTCCCATGGCTGTCCATCAGTACTTTGACAGTTCGGACAATAACCTTTTGAATCGCCTGTATCAGTCATTAGTGTCACCAAAGACCATCAGTCTCATATTATCACAATTGGTGCACAAATTTCCATATGTCTATTGCGATTACATTCAAATTGTTTAATACGCGGCAATTGCGCTGTTCTGGGCCGATGTGAGCGTGGTAGTTGGCCGTGTGGGGCGCAGGACGGCCGGAGGGTGTTGAAAAAGTTGGCTTAAGTGGAGCGCTGACGGCCTCGTCCGCTTGGTCCGCCGGCGTCTCGCCCGCCTTTTCCGTGTCCGTTGGCCGTGACCGTGGCCGTGGCCGTTGGCCGTGTCCGTGGCCGTTGGCCGTGGCCGTGTCCGTGGCCGTGCTACAACAGTCCGGTTTTTCGGACTCCTCCGGACTGATGGTCCGGATTGTCGGACTGTTTGTATCCATGATTAAGTGTGCGTAACAGTGTAACCTATTGACATTACATCATTATTGTGCTTTGTATGCGTTCTGGCACATTCATTGCAGTTAGGTATTTTGTCCCTTTCGGGACGTTTGACAGGGCGACCGCGGTGGTCAGACAGCGCGCGCGGGGTTTAACCCCACAGACCTTTGGTGGTGGAACAGGTCTGTCCCAGGACCTGGATTTGGCTCGGCGTGCCGGCGGGGGAGGGCCCATGCGTTAGCCCGCCCTGCGTCC
>WGCQ01000040.1 GCA_015493765.1 Deltaproteobacteria bacterium | reverse complement strand
CGGCATTTTGCCCGGAGGAATCACCGCCCAGCAGGAATCGATGTTTAGACCAGCCTACATGGCCATACCTTTGTTTGTTTAAGCATGATGCCTCCCATGATTCGCCTTCAATGATAATTGTCATGATTTTTTATTTTTATGTCAAGGGTTTTTTATCCAAATTACCGGTCAAGACAAAGAACGCCGGCTGTAAGGTGGCGATCCCAGGGCGGACACCATACGGCCAGGAGATCTGGCTTCGGGCGTCGGGATTCGGGTGTCGGGTGTCGGGTCGCAGCCTGCGGCTGCTGCGGGACGGCCCTGCGGGCCTTCGGGAAGGGTCCCGTTGCAACCGGAAACCGCGGTCACGGAAAAGGCGGGCGGGACGCCCGCGGTACAAGCAGGCGAGGCCGCCTGCGCTCCACTCGGCCCACGGTCACGGCCTCGGTCACGGCCCACGGTCTCGGCCCACGGTCTCGGTCTCGGTCACGGCCAACGGTCTCGGTCAACGGCCACGGTCTCGGTCAACGGTCAACGGCCACCGAAGAATTGTAATTTGACTTTTTCCGCATAAAATCTAAACTCTGTATGGAGGTTTGTTATGAAAAAACTCGCTTTTGCCTTTATTGTGATTGCATTTGCGACATGTAGCAGCAACAGCAGCAACACGACGGACACTGGCATTCAGGACGCCTTTGAACAGTCGCAACAGGACACACAGCAGGACAACATAGCCACTCAGGACCTGAACAAACAGGCCGATACCAGCAAACACGATACCTTGCAGGATACGACTAAAGTGGATGCAAAGGACGTGTTGACCGATGTACCAACTGACGTTGCAGGGGCCATGGACCCCAATCGCCAGCCCACGGGTGCTGTGGGTACAAATCCTGACAAGACACCATACAGCCTGCATATCACGTGGCTGCATGACCCATCCACAAGTGCGGTCATGCAGTGGCAGACCAAGGACCAAAGTGCACAGGCCGTGTGCTGGTTTGCCAAGGCCGACGAGGTCAAAACCAACGCTGATGACACCGTGTCCATGCCCATTACACAGGGACACATCGTCACTGGTAAAAACAGAGAGTACAAATTCGGTAATTCGCTTCAAACCCTGCATTGGGTCGAGATTACTGGCCTCACACCCGGCACCCGGTACCGCTATCGCTGCGGCGAGATGACCGTTGCAGGCGGTATGGTGATCAATGCTAACCTTTCACCGTTGTACACGTTTACCACGCCGGCCAACGGCGATACCACGGCATTCATGGTGTACGGCGACTCCAGGGGGGGCTATGACACGGTGGCCCAGATGGCAAAATACATTGCCAAGCACTTCCAGGACGCGGAATTTCACATATTTACAGGTGATTTCGATACCACTGGCATGCAGGACGAGTGGGACAAGTGGTTTGCCGCGATGCAGCCGATTACCACGCGTTGGGGCCTGATCCCGGTCATGGGTAACCACGAAATCCTGACCATGAGCAATTACCTGGGGCTGTTCGTGCTGCCAAAGGGACCTGGCACGGTGGATGGGGTGAACCTGGCCGAAAAGACGTATTCGTACGACATCGGCCCTGTGCACGTGGTGGTCCTGGATTCGAACGACAAAAAGACGATCAAGGCCCAGGTGAAATGGCTTGACGACGACCTGAAGGCGACGAACAAGCCCTGGAAAATCGTGGCATTGCATCATCCGGCCTATGCAGCGGGCGGCCACAAATCGAATGAGGATGTGGACACGTATTTTGTGCCCGTGTTCGAGGCTGACAACGTGGACTTCGTGTTCAACGGCCATAACCACTACTACGAGCGTACCGTACCGATCCGTGCGGGTAAAAAGGACGACACAGGGGTTGTGTACATCACCACCGGTGGTTTCGGGGCACCCTTGTACGACACGGAAAACGCATGGTTTATAGCGTATCGCGAAAAGACCCTGAATTTCATCGAGTGCAAGGTGACCAAAACCCAGTTCAAGATGACCGCATACGACGAAAGCGGCACCAAGATCGACGAGTACGAAAAAAATAAATGAAAAAAGCGCTTTTTTTATCAATCCTTATAGTCCTGCTAATCCCAGGCTGCACCAGGAACGAGTGGGGGCTTGATGCAAAGGCGATCCCGCCTGACCTTGGGCCCATGCCCGAGGGTCTCGTGCGGAGTGACGCGCCACCTGACATACAGTTGCCTGACCTGTGGACGCCCCCTGCGGACAATGGAAAGGAGGTCCAGGCCCGGGATACGGTCCACAACCCGGATACCGGCCAGGACACAACCCCGCCCCAGGTGGTCAGCGCCTTTTCCACGGATGGCAAGAGCGTAACCGTGCGCTTCAGCGAGCCGGTGGACCCAAAAACCGGGGGCAGCAAGCAAAACTATGACATAGTGGGCAGCGACTCATCGCACATTGCCGTGACCCAGGCCCAAGTAAACAATGTATTCGTAAAACTGGCGCTCGACCCCAACGCGCACATCGACCCTGAACTGACGTACAAGGTGTGGGTCAGCAACGTGACGGACCTCGCGGGCAACGTGGTGGACCCCCAGGCCCACAAGGCCGTGATAACCAGGACCGTGTACGTGGCGATCCTGTGGCACCAGCACCAGCCGCTTTACCTGGACCCGGCAAAGGACGAGCTGGAAGGACCGTGGGTACGTAAACACGGCGTCAAGGACTATTATCCCATGGCCAGGCTGATAAAGGACTATCCGGACGTACACCTGACAATCAATTTGACCGCAGTAATGCTGAACCAGCTGATCACGTATTACCTGGACAGGCTCAGTCCGTTCCTGGACAAAAAAAAGGACCGCATCGACACGCAGGCCTTTTTCGCAAAGTGGAAGGGACACACGGATCCGTGGGTGGATTTGTTGCTGGAGCCGACACCTGATCCCCTGGGCCAAAAAGGCCCCAAGCCCACGGACCAGCAAATCGAATTGTTTTACGACGGCCCGTGGTCCTGCCTGTCCACCAGCGATGCGCTGATGAGTTTCTTCCCCAAATACCAGGAACTGCGGCAAAAAAATCCCCTGACCTACACCTACGATGACCTGCTGAACCTGAAGATCTACTTTGAACTGGCGTGGTTTCACCCCATGTTTCTGCGGGGACCGGTAAAACTGGAGGACGGCAGCGTGGTGGACCTGACCGACGTGGTAAAACGGGACCAGGCCGGCAAATTTACCCTGGCGGTTCCGCCGTCGGATGACCTGGCCAACCGGCTGCTGGCCGAGGAGGTGAAAATCCTGAACAATATCATTCCCATACACAAGTCCCTGCGCTACGACCCTGTGGCTCATACTGGCCAGGTGGAACTAACCACCACACCGTACTACCACCCGATCCTGCCGCTGCTGGTCAGTACCGACTCGGCCCGGGAAAACCAGCCATTCGACAAGTTGCCCAAACCGCCGTTTGCATTCCCGCAGGACGCCAACGCACAGGTGGCCATGGCGGTCAGGTTCTACCAGGACCTGTTTGGTGCAAAGCCGCTTGGCATGTGGCCTGGCGAGGGTTCGGTCAGCGAGGCCGCGATTTCCGCGTTCGTAAACAACGGTATCAAGTGGGTGGCCACGGACCAGCAGGTGCTGCAGGAGAGCCTGGGCGGCAGTCTGCCACCGTTTGCACAATACCAGCCTTACATGGTGGACACGGACACGGTCAAGGGCCAGGCCGGGCCGTCGGACCGAAAAATGGCGATATTTTTCAGGGATACGGCCTTGTCCAACAAGGTCGGCTTTACATTCCAGCCCATGTGGGGCCAGGTGTCGGCCGGCGAGTTTCTGAAGGACGTGGCACGCATGGCGCCGAAATTCGGGGGCGGGGACCGGCTGATGGTGATGATCATGGACGGTGAGAACGCGTGGGAGTCCTATACCAAAACCATGGACGGTGAGGGCTTTTTGCGGGCGTTGTACAAGGACCTGGAGGACGGTTTCCGCGTGGGCGAGGTGGTGCCCGTGACCATGTCAGAGTATATCCTGGGCAATCCCAAGCGCAACGTGCCGCCCCACCCGATCGACAGCCTGAAGGAACTGGAGCCCCTGTCCGCGGGTTCGTGGATCGGTGGGAACTTTGCCATCTGGATCGGCGAGCCCGAGGAAAACCTGGGCTGGGATTACCTGCGCAGGGCGCGCACGGACCTGCAGAACAGTGGGTTGCAACAGCCCGACCCGACTCTGGAACCCCCAAAACCTGCTGAAAATGCAAAGTATTACACGTTCAAGGCGTACGACGAGATCTATGCGGCCGAGGGCAGTGACTGGTTCTGGTGGTTCGGCAGCGACATGGAAAGCCCTTCCCACGACGACACGCCGTTTGACAGGGGATTTCGGGCGCATTTGACCGGCATGTACGATGCCGCAAACAAGGCCCTGGGCATGCTGGGCAAACCCCTGATGAACGTGCCTGATTTCCCGCCGATTATCCAGGCAAAGGCGCAAAGCCCGGGTGGCCCGTTTACCACGCCTCCCACTATCGACGGCAAGTTTGTGCCAAACGAGAGCGAGTGGCTGTCAGACGGGGGCACGTTTTTTGACAACGACTCCGGTGCCATCGCCAATCCCTTGGATGACATGGCCCAGATATACTACGGCTACGATTCCACGGGCTTTTACGTGGCCATCGTCCTGAACCGCGATATTACCGCGATCGGTACGCCGTTCCAGGTGGACGTGCTGGTGAACCAAAAGCATATCCTCGATGCCCAAACGGGCCAGTTCACGCAGAACCCGTATTCCCAAAAGGACCCGTTTGGCAACGACCTGGGATTCGTGACCGGTGGAGCGGCCTGGGACGTGCGGCTGACGTACAACGGCGGCGCGCCACAGGTGAGCCTGCTTGCAGCGGACTCGTCCGGCACGTTCAAGCCCACGGATGCGTCGGGCATACTGGCCGCAGGACCGGTGAATCACAGCAAGCTGATCGAAATGAAATTGCCCTGGTCTGTCTTGCAGATGGCCATGGGCGACCCTTTGGAATTCATGGTGGAGACATCGAAATCCGGCAGCCTGCGCGACAAGGCGCCAAACCTGGGCGGCAAACTGGTGTTCGAGGATGTCACCAGGCTGGTGTATGTCACATTCCAGGTGGACGTAAGCGGCAAGACCACGCCAATCGATACCTACGGCCCGATCAATAACCCGCCGCCGCCCGCGGGCAAGGGGATCGTGATGATCGCGGGCAACCAGGACAAACTGGGTGCGTGGATACCCAATAAAATCCCGCTGCGCGACGATGGCAAGGGCGGCGACAAGGTGGCGGGTGACCAGGTGTGGACAGGGGTGTTCGGCTTTATGCCAGGGACTTTGATACGCTACAAGTACACGATTGGCACGCCCAAGGACAAGGCCCGCTGGAGCGGGACCGAGGAATTTCCCCTGACCGAACGGGGATTCACCGTGACCAAGGACCCGGATTGCCACAAGATGGTGATCAAGGACATCTTTGCCGACCGGCCGCAGCCCACCGGCACCATGGGACCGCACAGCACGCTGGACAAGTGCGCAAAATAGGAAGAGTGGAGGACAAAGGGCACTGAAAGTGGTTCAGATACGCGGAGTTAAGCCTGTTTGAGCGCAGGCGTACTAGCGGTACGTCGAGCATCAAACAGGTGCAGACGACAAAGTAGATGGGCCGCTTGCAGTGCCCGACTCCCGAATTTAGTCAGGTAATTGGGGGCGGGGAGTCCATTTGACAAAAAAAACAAAATCCTGTATAAGCCCTTTACACAACTTTTTTACTCTTTGGAGGTAAAAGATGAAAAAAGGTATTCCAGCCGGATTTATGACCCTGTTTGCATTGGCTATTTGTTTCGGAGCAATGGGTAATGACCAGGCCAGTTGTGTGCCGGGTCCACAGCCCCAGGTCCAGTGCTCCAGCGACAACGATTGTCTGGCATCCGAATTTTGTGACCAGGCCTCAGGGCAGTGTATCAATTTTTATGACTGCACCACTGACCAGGACTGCGTAAAAGTCAAGGCCGGGTGCTGTCCATGCAGTGCCGGTGGAGAGTCCACGGCTGTCAACGCCAATTACACAACACAGTGGGAGGATCACCTGGATTGTGCACCTAACACCATGTGCCCCATGGTTTACAAATGCAAGAGCATGGACCTGCCTCAGTGTGTGGAAGGCCACTGCGAACTGACAACACTGCCTGACAAAAAATACTGCGAAAGCGACGATGATTGCGTATGCGGCGGCATTGATACGATTACGGATGACTGCTTTGTGGGCAACAAACTGTATTACAACGCCTATGTTGATGCCAGCAAACAGTGTCCTGACTTCTGCACCGGCATGGACGGACAGATGACCACGAAATGCATTTCCAACAAGTGCCAGCGGGTCCACCAGTAAAATCTATAACACCTTCCCGGGATTCATGAGCCCCTGCGGGTCGAATATGGACTTCAATTCTTTCATGTAGGGTAGCGCAGCACCATATTGCTGGATGGCAAAGGCCCTGTTTCCGATCCCGATTCCGTGTTCACCGCTGACAGTGCCTTGCATCCTGACAGCGGTCATGGCTGCCATGCGTTTGAAATCAGCGGCCTTTGCCGTATCGGATGGGTCATCGGGATCGAACGGCATAAGCAGGTGTACGATGCCGATCCCTGCATGCCCGAATGCATATACGGGGCGTGAAGGTATGTATGAAACCACGTGCCTGATGTAATCCGCCAGCGCTGACAGGGGTACGGCCGCGTCGGTACGTACGATGGCCTTGTTTTTTGCAGTCACGGCACGGGTCCCAAAATGTCGTATGTGCCAAGGGTCCTTCATGTCAACGTTTTGTCCATGAAAATCCGCGGCAAGGGATGCCCCCAGGTCGGTCACATCATCTGGAATCGTGGATGGGGAGTGGTACTCAATAAATATGTATGTGCCATCCGCGATATCCATGCCCAGAAAATCCTTTACAAGCCTGATAGTGCCCCGGTCCATCAACTCCACTGCGGCCAGGTAGGGCAAGGCACCTGCGATTTCCACGGCAAACCCTGTTGCATCCTCAAGGGAGTCAAATGAAAAGGCCTGCCGTAGCCTTGCATTCGGCAAAGGCGCCAGTTTCAAACCGATCCGTGTAATAATACCCAGTGTGCCCTCGGACCCTACAAACATGGCCTTCAGGTCATAACCGGTGCTGGATTTCGGAGCCCTGGTCCCCAGGTCCAGCACTTCGCCCCTGCCAGTGATCACCCTTAGTTGCCTGACCCAATCGGCAGTACCACCATAACGGTATGCATAGATACCGCTGGCATTGGTAGCCACCATTCCGCCTATGGTGGCACTGTCCGAACTGCCTCCAGGGGATGGAGGGAAAAACAGACCGGTATGACGCAAGTCGTAATTCAAGCGGTCATAGATGATCCCAGGTTGCGCTGAAACAAAGTGGTCTGCCGGCGACTTATCCAGGACCTTGTCCATGAGGCCCAGGTCTATAACCACCGCATTTCTTACGGGTATGGCAGCACCCTCCAGTCCTGTTCCAGCGCCCCTCGGCACCATCGGGTAACCCAGGTCCAGGCAGGCCCGTACCACGGCAAGGCACTGGGTTTCGTTATTCGGTCGTACAACAGCCATAGGCGGCACCGGTGTCATGCCGGATTCATCCTTGGCCGCTGCTTCCAGGTCGTAGGCGTTCGTGGAAATTTCAATATCGCGTGATAACGCCTGTTTCAGTCGTTCCAGGGCATCCATACAGGCATTATGCGCGATTCCGCATAAAAAAGGAAGTCCTGTTGGTAATCCCAAATCACCTGTCAAAATTGAGGACAAAGGTCGCTGAAAGTGGTTCAGATGCAAGGCGTTAAGCCCATTTTAGCGCAGGCGTACTAACCACATTGGCGTAAACAACAAAGCAGATGGGCCGCTTTCTGCAACTTGTCAAAGACCCCGGCCGTGACAACGATCCGTAAGGCGAAGTCTCACTGCCGTATTTAGCCAGGTAATTTGGGGCCTTATTTCCCCCCTTACATTTTCTGCATAACCAGTTATACTTGGCATGCCGTTTAGGGGTGTATAATGGATGCTTTTAAACAAATTGAATCCGCTGTCAGCCAAATCCTCCAGGTGATAGGCGACGACCCTGGCAGGGAAGCATTGAAGGCAACGCCCAGACGGGTTGCCGAGGCCTTGCTGTTCCTCACCCGGGGCTACAGGGAGGACATAGGGCCTGAATTGCGGCAGGGCATTTTTCCCGCTGAATCTCATGACCTGGTTATGTTGAAGGACATGGAATTCTATTCGCTGTGTGAGCACCATATTCTGCCGTTTTATGGGCATGTTTCCGTGGCATACATACCGGGAAAGCGCCTGATCGGCATATCGAAGATCGCCAGGGTCGTTGACCATTTTGCCGCTCGCCTGCAGGTCCAGGAACGAATGACAGCCCAGGTGGCTGACATGGTATTCGAAGTCCTGGAACCCGAGGCCGTGGGGGTCGTGGTGCGAGCCAGGCACTTGTGCCTGAGCAGCAGGGGGGAACGCAAGAACGACGCGTGGATGGTCACCAGGGCTTACCGGTCCAGTAATCCGACAGCGGAACGCAAGGTGATGGACGTATTAGGTGAACCGGGCCTATGAAGTTCGATGATATCCGCCGGGCCCTTGCAAACTACCGGAAGCGAAAAATCGGACGTAGCGGACTGATCCCCTCTGCCGTGCTGCTTCCACTGGTCCCAAAAGAAACGCCTGGTTACGGTAACGATATTCATATTATGTTGCTTCAACGCAGCAAGGCCGTGGAGCATCACAAGGGCGAAGTCGGTTTTCCCGGCGGCCATATCGACCCATCGGATGCGAGCCCCCTGGACGCGGCATTGCGCGAGGCATACGAGGAAACAGGACTTTTACGGGAGCACGTGGAAATCATCGGCGAATTGGATGACTACGTCACGGTTACCGGCTATCATATTACACCGTTCGCAGGCATATTGACCGATGCAGATGGCCTGACTCCGCAAACCATAGAGACAACAGAGATTTTTTTCGTGCCGCTATCCTTTTTCACCCAGCCAGGGCATGTGGAGCACACCAGTATCCTGTGGCAGGGGCAGCCACGTGCCGTGTACACAGCCCGTTTCAATGGCAAGTTTATCTGGGGCGCCACACTGGCAATGATCATGCGTTTTTTGGAGGTAATTGGTGAAAACAGATAAATTCAAATGCTTTGATACGGATGCGGGTAGTTTCCTGATAAATGCGATACAAGAAGCCCGCAAGATCGTCCTGGTCACACATGTGGGGCCGGACGTGGACGGCCTGGCATGCGAAGTGGCAGCGCATCGTTGCCTGGCCGGACTTGGCAAGTCGGTGATGATCCTTAATTCGGCTGATTATTCAAAGACTTACTCTTATATCGACCCCGATGGACACATCCAGGTGTACAGTACCCGCCATGTCCAGGATATTGCCAAAGCCGATATGATGCTGGCACTGGACGTATCTGAGCCCCAGCGCATAGGTGCCGTGTTCGACGTAGCCCGTTCCCATGGAATCCCGGTTTTTGCACTGGACCACCACCCCAGGACAGAGCGATCCGTCCCGGGACTACTGGATCCGAGGTTTTCGTCTGCCTCGGAAATGGTCTTTGGCCTGCTGCGCCGCCTGGGCTGTCCCATGGATGCGCAAACTGCGTTTACCCTGTACTGCGGTATCATCTATGACACTCAGATGTTTCGGTTCCTGAAAAACGACGCCCAGACCTTCGAGGTGGCTGCCTCGTTGGTTGAGGCCGGTGCCGATGCGGACAAGGCCCAGCAGTTGATGTATGGTTCCAGGCCAGTGGATCGCCTGAAGTTGCTGGCCAGGGTGGTCCAGCGAATGCGTATCGAAAACAACGGACGCCTTGCATGGAGTGCTGCGGACCAGGATGTACTGCATGGGTTGAATGTGGACTCCGCGGACCTGCGCGAGATGGTATCCGAAATCCTGTCCATTGACGGCGTCATGGTGGCTGCATTTTTCAGGCCCGGTTCGAACGGCCGGGTCAAGGTGAGCCTGCGATCGAAACCGCCGTTTCGCGTGGACCAGGTGGCCCGTCAGTTTAACGGTGGTGGACATCCACAGGCATCCGGGTGTGACCTCCAAGCCACAATGCAGGAGGCCGTTAACCAGGTGCTTGATGCCCTGCGGGTCATGCCTGAATTCGAATAGATTCTCGCTCTCTTTATCTGATCATTTTGTGTTGTAAAAGATAGTTAAACAGGAAGGTTTTGACTGAAAATCAGAGACCGCACTCGGACTTGCAGTTGGTCTGGGCGCATTTTAAGATGGTCTGATAACCGGACATACCCGCCTGGTCTTTCTGTACGCAGGTTTGCTGGCAGGTTTTATCGTTTTGTCCGCAACCATCAAGGCAAACGCTCAATGCAGTACAGTCCTTGTCCTTGTAACAGGATACTTGCTCATCGTAGCACTTGTTCACGGCGCATGTTGTGCAGGGTGGAACATTGTTTATTCCACAATTGGATGCACAATCTTTTAGCATGCAAAGTTGAACTATCATGAAATCACCATCGCCGTTCTGGTGATCGTTGATGCACTTGTTCTGGCAGGCGGAATCCCCCTGCTTGCAACTCTGCATGCAGGTAAAAATAGCCATACATTCCGAATTACCTTTGCATGCCTGTAACTCCGATGAACAACTGCTCGATACACAGGTTTTGCAGTCGCCACCAGTACCACCGTTGTCCGTACCGGTGTTGGTATCCGTACCTACGTTGGTGTCAGTGCCAACGTTGGTGTCGGTGCCAACGTTGGTGTCGGTGCCAACGTTGGTGTCGGTGCCAACGTTGGTGTCGGTACCTGCGTTCGAGTCCGTGCCGACGTTGGTGTCGGTACCTTTGTTCATGTCCGTACCGACGTTAGTATCAGTACCTTTGTTCATGTCGGTCCCGACATTCGTGTCTGACCCTTTGTTTGTATCAACACCAGGATTAGTGTCTGAACCCACAAAGGTATCCCCGTTCTTGGGGTTGCTGGTTGAACTGCTGCTACACCCTGCAACCATTACCAAGGCGAACATACTCGCCACACTCAAAAACAGTACACGTTTCATTCATGCCTCCTATGGCAAAAGGTTGAAAAAAGCATACAGATTTCTTCAGTTTTGTCAACAGGTAAAACACCAAACCCAAAATACCTGTCAAATTTTTCGGGCACCAAAATGCTCGGATTAACTGAGAAAGCCGGTTGCCATAAAACGAGTGCCGAACGACTTTGTACACCCGTACCGTAAGCCTGTTTTATAACAGGAAAATTCAGAACTTACAATTACCCCTCGCCTGTGATTCCGGTCCACATGGCCGGGTCAATTCCCAGTAAATTGTAAGCAAATTTCCATCGACTTTCAGGCTCAATATCGAAAAACAAACGCCTGTCTATGTCAACGGTCAGCCATGCACCTTCCTCTATTTCCCTATCCAGTTGGTATGGCCCCCATCCGGCATAACCCATGTAGAATATCGGAGGTTTTTCCTTGCATAAGCCAGGCAGGTCCCTTGCCAATTCCAGGGAACCGGATATTCTAAGCCCCTGTCCCAGAGACAATGAACGCCCTGAGTGATCCTCACCATCAAAGACGTACCAACCCATGTTCAGCCCCACCGGTCCGCCCCAAAATACGTTATCCCCCATATAAGGATAATTCGGATCCACCATTGGTCCCATCATCTCGGCCACGGTGGTCCGGGTAGGACGATTGATCACAAGGCCCATGGCCCCCTGGTCATTGTGTTCGAATAACAAGACCACGGACTCGTTAAAATTCGGGTCCAGCAATGGCGGCGTGGACACCAGGAATGTCGGTGCAATGTATTCGCTCATAAGGCATCCCCTATAATTTTCTGACAAAAGGATAACGTCTTGGATCACAATATGCACGAACCATAAAAAAGCAAGGGGATAAATCAGTCCCAAATTACCTGTCAAATTTGAGGACAAAGGATGCCCTGGATAAAAATTGATTTTATATTTTATTTTTAATGTTATATACTTGGTATGGAAAACAATTAGACATGACTGGAGGTTTGGATGCAGTTTCCACGTGGTCGCCTTGCACTGATTACCGGGATTGGATGGGTGTTACTGGGGGTGTCCGCTTGCGGTGGCGGACACTCCGGTCAAGGGTCTTGGGGCAAGGATGTACACGACGTGCCACTGGTTATAGGTGACATCGGCTCAAACGACATACCGATGGAGACCCAGACGGCAACAGATGCCCCTGTAGAGGCGGAAACAACGCCCAGGGAGGGCCGGTTAGGCTGGCCGTGTCACGAAAACACCGATTGCCAAAGCGGGATCTGCGTGGAGACAGCGGACGGCAAGAAGTGCACCGAGATGTGCATGGAATCCTGCCCGGCGGGCTGGGCTTGCAGAAACGTGAGCTGGGCTGGAGACGATATTTTCATCTGCGTACCCCGGTTCTTGACCCTGTGCGACCCCTGCAAGACGGCAAAGGATTGTAATCCGCCATTCAGTGCAGGTGGTGCCGGGTGTATTGACAAGGGACCTGATGGCAAATTCTGCGGTGGTGACTGCTCGGAAAATGACTGCCCGGAGGGTTACAGGTGTGAGGACGTAAATTTGCCAGAGGGGGTACAAAAACAGTGCGTACCTGTGTCAGGCACATGCAAGTGCAGCAAGCGTGCCATTGCCATGGAGGCAACCACTGAATGTTACGTGCAAAATTCCAATGGTACATGTAAGGGGGAACGCAAGTGCGTCATTACAGGATTGACGAAATGCACGGCCAAAACGCCCAAGGCCGAGGAATGCAACGGGTTGGACGACAATTGCGACGGTCGGACTGACGAGGGCCTGACAGTGGTCCCATGCGGCATAGCAAACGACTTCGGGACGTGCACAGGCACCGGAAAATGCGTAAATGGCAAAATTCTTGAGTGTAGCGCCAGGACACCGGCCCCTGAGAAATGCGACGGCATTGACAATGACTGCAACGGCAAAACAGACGATGGTGGCGTTTGCTGCAAGCCCAAGACATGTGAGGAGGCAGGGTTTGAATGTGGTAAACACGATGACGGCTGCGGTGGTACCCTGGACTGCGGTGACTGTACGACGGGCCAGGTATGCCGCAATGGCAAGTGTACGGCCATGGGCAAATGCGGCGATGGGACCTGCGAACCTGAAAGCAATGAAAACTGCTGGACCTGCCCGGAGGATTGCGGATGCAGCGACGGAGACGTATGCTACAACAATGCCTGTTGTACGCCAAAGACATGCAAGGACATGGGCAAAGCATGCGGACGAGGTTATAGTGATGGCTGCGGCAATATCGTGGACTGCGGTGACTGCGGGTCAGGCCAAATCTGTCACGACGGCAAGTGCGCGGCCAATGCAAACTGCGGCAACGGGACCTGCGAACCAAACCTGGGTGAGAATTGCGGCACCTGCCCTGCGGACTGCCAGTGCGCAAACGGCCAGACCTGTTACAATAACGCGTGCTGCACGCCCAAGACCTGCAAACAGCAGGACTTTGAATGCGGACAACAGGACAACGGATGCGGCGGAACCCTGGACTGCGGCGGATGCGACGACAAACTGGCATGCACTACTGATTTTTGTTCGGGGGCAGGCAAGTGTATAAACATGCTGGACAGTGCAAGCTGCCTGATCAATGGCACATGCTATAAAAATAATGACCCGAATCCGGGTAACGCCTGCCGTTTCTGCGACCCGCATAATGACCAGCATACGTGG
>WGCQ01000039.1 GCA_015493765.1 Deltaproteobacteria bacterium | reverse complement strand
GCCGGACAGCGAAGCGTACTGAGAGGCCGTTTTTCAAGCGGTTCGTCTTACGCACCGTTTTCCCCTTGTAATAAGCCTGTCCCCTGACGGATACGGTGCGTTAGACGAACTGCAAAGTCGTGTTTGAGTTCGGCCCGGGAGGGCCGAACGAGTTACGCAGCAGAGCGCAGAAAAACGGCCTCGAAGCCGGCGAGGAATCAGGGAGCCAGGACCACAGTCGGACCCATACAACCGATATGCATCGCATATCAAACTCAAATCCTGATTCATTACCCAGGCTAATTCCGGAAGAGCCTATTTTAAGTGCTGCACCACGCGCTTTCCCTGCGATTTGGGCCTGAAATCATGCATGATTTTGTCACAAACCAAAGCCCTGCTTCGTCTATTGCAATAGATTCAGGTCAATCCCCAAGGAATTTCTGTTGACCTGAGAATATTTTTTGACATAATCGGGATAATTGAGGTGTAAAACGCTACGAATCGACAAAAGCCGGAGGGTTGAGGTTCAAATGGATTACAACCGCGACATGGATATTGCGTTTCTGAATTTCCGGGTGAAATCAGGGAGCTTACCAGGACCGAGCGTGTTCAGGTCCGCGTTGGGCCCGGCCTTGCGAAACCTGTGCTGTGCATGGCCTGACAGGGAATGCAGGACGTGTCCGAGGGCTGGGGATTGTTTATACGCGGCCGTGTTCGAACCAGGGCTGAACCGGGGCGACAGCGGGCCTTCAACGCCACCTGTGCCGTTTGTGATCAGAAGATTTGAAGGAAACGGGATCGAAATCGCCCTGTTTGGGCCCCTGGCCCTGCAATACAGGACATTTGCCGTTGCTGTAAACCTGGCCATGCACGCTGGGCTGGGCCACGACAGGCAACGTTTTTTCCTGAAACCGGATGTCAGGTCGGTCATCGTGGACCGCGACACACCCTGGTGCCGTAAGACGACGTTGATACAGGAAGTGGAACGTGTGCAACGAACTTTAAAACGCCACGCCCTTCGTGTGGCAACGATTACGCCCGTGCGCCTGGCGTCCGATGGCCGGGAAAAGAGGGACCTGGACATCGGGGACCTGGTGGCGGCCACGGTGCGCAGGTCAAAACTGCTGCTGGGATTTTACGGCAGGCCCGTTGATACATCACCGTTATCACAAGTTCTTGAAAATACATCTGATTTTCAGGCCGAATATGTATCTGAGTTCACTGTTTGGAGGGACGGGCATCGTTACTCGTCCAGGCAGGGCCGCAGAGTACCCCTGGGTGGGGTGGAAGGCTTCTTTTATCTGGACGGGGTGAGTGATTCGGGCCTGTCAATCCTGGCCCTGGCCCGGATACTTGGTGTTGGCAAAGGCACTGCCCAGGGATTGGGCATGATTGATGTTAGTCCAAAAACAAGGAGGAATCATGAGTGAACAAAACTACGATGACACCCTGAACAGGGGCGCCAAAAACGTCAAACAGGAGGACCTGGGCACGGTCGCGTCCAAGGCGGACGCGATCCTGGAGAAGATCTCCAGGGTAGAGATCCTGAAGAAATTTGCGGCCCAGGCCGCCCTGTTGATCCGCATGATCAGCGACTACTACAACGGGGTCTATAAAGACGTGCCCTGGGCCAGCATTGCCACGGCCGTGTTTGCCCTGCTGTACGTGCTGAACCCGGTGGACCTGATCCCGGACTATTTGCCCGTAATCGGGTTCGTGGACGATGCCGCGGTCATGGAACTGGCGTGGCAGGCGATCAAACACGATGTCAAGGACTACGCGGCATGGAAATGCGGGCAAGGCCCAACGGACAGACTGAGGGACCTGGTGAACCAGGCATTCCCGGACATGGGATGTTAATGCATACTGATGCATAAGGAGGCAAGAAATGTATAACAATTCAACACAGGAGGGGTTATGAGTTGGAAAGAGGCAAAGATCACCTTTCGTTTCGTGACCCCGGCCTTTGTCGGGGGTGCGGACGGAAACGCGGAACTGCGCGTGCCGCCGTTCAAATACCTGTTTCGGTTCTGGTGGCGCGTGGCAGTGGGAGGACCGGAATATGATCACCGTGCACTACAGAAACGGGAAGGTGAGATTTTCGGGAATGCCGGGGATAAATTCGCAAGCACAGCCCGGTTGAGGTTTCGGTTGGAGGAGTGGGGAAAGGTACCTGATAACAAACAAAAATGGTCAAGGGCATTTTCCGAGACCTATCATCCAGAGGTTAGTTATAAGGGTAAACACGAGGTGGCCACAGACCTGTACCTGGGTTATGGCCCGATAGGGTCCCGTGGACCCACAAAGACGTTCATCAACCCCGGGCAAACGGTTGTGTTGACCTTGAACAACGACCTGATTCAACCCTTGGATAAAAGCGAATTCCCATTGGAAAAGATTCTGAAATTAATCCATTGGTTCGGGACCATGGGTTCCAGGTCGAAAAACAGTTGGGGTTCCGTGGAAATTTCATCCGTCAAGGTCGATGGGAATACCTGGAATTTACCATTGCTTAGTGAAGGGAATCTGAAAAGTTTGAATGTAATCAGGCATATAGACCATGCCCTGGCCCTCGAATGGCCTCATGCCATAGGGATGGATCAAAAAGGAGTCCTGGTCTGGAAATCCGACTCCTTTGACCGCTTTGAAGATGTTGTTGATTTCCTGGCAAAGACCAAAATTGCATTCAGGACCCAATTCAAATTTCAGAAAACCCAATTTAGAAAACTGGAAGACCGACACATACTGGCCTATCCGGCAGGATTTCACCACAACGTCATAGGCAATAAGCGATTGGCCAACCAGGTGATTTTTAAGATCAGACATGCGGATGATGGTAAGTACCAGGCGATTGCATTTCACATGCCCCATAGATTTCCACATGAACTGAATGAAGGAGGCGTAATCAAATTTGAACAACAGCAAAAAGTCTGGGACGAGGTCCACAAAGTACTTGACAAGACACCCAAACTGGGGAGGCTGAAATGAGCGATATCTGGGAATACAAATTGCAGGGATTTTTTCATGACCCGCCGGAAAAGGCCGTGATCCTGTTCAGGCGTGCCCATGAACAGGGCAGTGTCAGGAATGTACTGCAAACCTTGGGACTGCCTGACGAGCAGGAGTTCGTGCGTAAAGCCGACCGCATGGCATCAGCAGCGGACAGGATGGATCTACCGCCGGAACTGTGGCATTTCAGGACGGATTTTTTGGAAAATCCGATTATCAAGCATCCCTTGTCCAATCAGGAATACGATTTGAGAAACCTGGAGGAATTGGGTGATCAAGAAAACCTGGACAAACTGGAAAAGGAAACCACGGATTTCTTTACCAGGCTGATCGAACGCGGCGAAAACGGCGAAATCGACTACAAAAAGACGTTTTTGAAGTTCTGGCGATTCGGACCAAGGCCCTGGGACGCAAACGAAAAACTTTACCTGGGACGGTTGTTCGGCGTGCTGCCCGCGGACACGCGCATTCCGGACCACACGATCTGGGATCACGTGAACCTGACCTCCGCACTGGCCGGCATCCTGGGCATGGGTAAGCAACCGGCCCTGTTGCGGTTTGCCCTGGGGCCGGTCCAGGGTTTCATTGCGCAGGCACGCAAGACCGCTGACCTGTGGGCAGGTTCGCATTTGCTGTCCATGCTGACCTTCCAGGCGATCACCGCGGTGATTGATGAATTCGGCCCGGATTCGGTAATTTTTCCGAATCTGAACGGACTGGCCATTGTGGATTTATGGATTGCGCAGCAACTGGGCAGCGCGGATGCGTTCAGTGACAACGTGTTGTGGAAGACCAGGAACTCCGATGCCAATCCATTGTGGATCGCGGCCCTGCCCAATGTGTTTACTGCTGTTGTGCCCCTGGACCAGGCACATGAGATTGCGGAAAAAGCCAGGGCAAGGGTGATGGATTTTTTCCGGGAAAACGCGGTTGCCGCAGCAAAAAAGATGTTTGGAATGAATGATTTGCCGTCAACCATGATGGACCAGGTCCTGGCCCAGACAAAAGACTTCCTGGAGGTCTTTTACGCGATCGTGCCGTGGACTGATGGCCAGGACGACAAGTACGGAGACCAGGCCAATGCTGTGGGCAACGACCTGGCTGCCACAAAAAACCTGCGTAAATTCAACGGTTTGCAGCAAGAGGGCTACAGGTGTTCCGTGTGCGGTGAGCGGGAGTGGTTGAGGGATGATAAGGATTTGTTGAACAGGCACAATCCCCAGGGTACGGTCTGGGACAAGGTGGATAAGAAAAAATATGCCAAAAAGGATGAGAAACTCTGCGCGCTGTGCACGTTGAAACGGGTGTGGCCCGAGCTGGCAAAGAAAGATTTCACGGACCAAATGAAAAATC
>WGCQ01000038.1 GCA_015493765.1 Deltaproteobacteria bacterium | reverse complement strand
GACTCGGACTCGGCCAACGGCCACGGTCACGGCCACGTAATACGGATGTTAAACGACCCGGTTGGGGTAAAAATTCGGAATTTTTGCAGGATTAGAGCCGAAAAACCCCATCTTACCGTTGATTCTTGGGGTAATTTGATTTTTCGCACATAAAAATCATTTTTATATTCAATCACTTGCTTACATCGCAGTTGGCTCATACCCCCAAATTACCTGACTAAATTCGGGAGTCGTACGCCGCAAACTGTCGAAAGGTTGTTCAGGATTCCTCTTGGTTGGGGGATGTGTCCTCCTTGAAGAGGGCCTCAACAAAATCCTTGGGATTAAACGGCCTCAGGTCGGCAACCCCTTCCCCGATGCCTATGAATCGCACTGGCAATTCCAGGTCTTTGGCAATGGACAGCACTACGCCACCCTTGGCCGTACCATCCAGTTTGGTCACGGCAATAGCAGTAACATCCACGGCCTTTTTGAATTCCTCGGCCTGGCGTACGGAGTTCTGGCCCATGCCTGCGTCCAGCACCAGCAGGCACTCGTGCGGTGCCCCTGGCCTGGCCTTGCCGATCACCCTGTGAATCTTGCGCAGTTCCTCAACCAGGTTTACGTTCGTGTGCAACCGTCCGGCCGTGTCCGCGATCACCAGGTCCATGCCCTCTGCCTCGGCCTTCTTAATCGCATCAAATATTACAGAGGCCGGGTCCGCCTTGTCCGGCCCCTGCACAATGGGTACGTCCACCTGTTGAGCCCACTTTTCCAACTGGGTTGCGCCCGCAGCCCGAAACGTATCCCCGGCGGCCAGCAGGACCTTGTGGCCCTCGCTTTTGTACTTCAATGCCAGTTTGCCGATCGTGGTGGTTTTGCCCGTACCGTTTACACCCACAACCATAATCACGGCCGGTTTCTCCTGTGGGAAGGGCTGCAAAAAACCACCCTCCTGGTCCAGCAATTGCACCATGTGTTGCTTCAACACGCCAAAGACCTTCTGCGGGTCGCTTAGTTCCTCCGGGTTTAATTCCTGCCTGACGGCCTCCACCATCTCCATGCTGGTCTTGACACCGCAGTCCGCAGTAATTAGTGCCTCCTCCAGCGCCTCCAGCACATCCTCGCCCTGTTTGCCACCGGCCACGGCCGCCTTCACCCTCGCCAGCAGCCCCTCCTTGCGCGTTTTGCTGAGGCCTTCTGCCAGGGGCTTGGGTGCAGGGACCTCCAGTTTCCAGACCTCTTTTTTCGGTTCTTCTTTTGCCTTTGCAGGCGCCTTCTGCGGTTTTTCCGGTTTTTTTGCCGGAACTGCCTCTTTTTCAGGCTTTTTGGCGGCTTCCGGTTTGGGTGCGGGTTTCGGCGGCGCCAGGTAACGCTCTTTGCGGTGTTTGAGCGTATTCCGCGCAGCCAGGATGATCAGGGTCAGCAAAAACAGGACTACGGCGCCCACAACGATGATCGACAGGTCCATGTGTACCTCATGAAAGAGTTCGAATAATCGACAACAAAAGGCAGCGAATTATAGCCTGTGTGCCCGTACCTTGTCCACTATTTCATGACCTGGCCCGGACTTTATGATGATCGCCTTGGCCTTGCCACGCCCAAAAAAGCCCGGCCTGCCCAGTGCGATGCGCAGCCTGCCGCCCTTGCGACAACGGTTGCGTCCCCTGTCCATGCTGATAATTATGGTTTCGCCAACCGGGATCCTGCAATGGGGCAACCTGGCCATGGCCTTGCCATTGGACAAAAAATAGTTTCCGATGTCCACCGGGTGGTCCGCGATATTGGCCACCCGCATGTATCCCCGGCCCTTGGCCTTGCGGGTATTCGTTTTGAACATGGTGATGTGCAGGCTGTGTTTGTACCTGCTGGTGTGCCATATCCCCAGGTGAGCGGCCCTGGCCTTTGCCTGCGCTGCCAGTAACCGCGCCGCCCTTGCATGGTCATAGCGCGGAATCAGCATCACGTGGGCCAGCCCGCGGGCCACCAGCGCCTGGCACAAGGAGTGGGTCCCCCGTATCAGGTCGCCCAGCACGCGGTGGTAATAGTCGCGTTTGCCCGCGGTTTTTAACCGCAGCCCGCCCTTTGATACAAAGTCCTGTACGAAGGCCTTGGCCCGGTCGGCAATTGCCTCGCCGTGTTCCGGTGTGTTGATTCCCAGCAGCCTCAGCCGCCTGCCGTCCGAAAGCACCAGCGTGTCGCCGTCCACCACCCGCATCACGAGTCCCAAGGCCGGCCTGTGCATGGTCTTGTTGTACGCAACCAGGGACACACCTGCCAGGGCTGCTATCAATACCGCAAAACCGGTTTTAGATGCCCAACCGAATCCCTTTGATTTTTTCATAATTAGTGCCCCTAAATTGCCTGGTCGCCCTTGATACCCAACAAACTTATCTTTTCCGGACTTCCTGTTTCGACAGGATGAACGTATAGTTCAGCAGGTGTCTCCACGGCCCCTCCAGGGCAAGTTCTTTTGACATCGCCTTGCCACCGTGTGCCGCCTTGTCCAGCGCTCGTAGTACCACCGGTTTTGCCTGCAATTGCACGATGATGGGAACCAGGGGCTTGTACTGTAACAGGCGTTTCGTGTCCAGTATGTGTGTGACCCCGGCCTTTACCATGTGGTATAATTCACCACGGTACAACCACAGTTTTAAATCGAGTTTCGTGACATGACTTCGCTGTTTCTGTATTGAAAAATCCGCTTTTGTGGCATAAATTTTGTATTTCCCCGCATAAAAAATGCTTTCCTTGGGAAAAATCACCGTATTTTTTGCAAACAGAGTGCCGCCCAGGGTCAGCAAGGCTGCGAGCAACGCCATATACCTCATGGCTATTCCGTTTTTTCCTGGTAAAGGTTTTTCATCTTGTAGTGCGTAAGGTCAAAGAAGACAGGAAAGCCATCCTGGCCCGTATCCGTGACGATCGATTCCACTTCCCTGCCGCCGGTTAGTCCTGTTTGCAGCCTGTCCAGCAAGGCCCGGTCGCCCTGCATTTCGCATATTATCGGGGTATTCGGATCAAAGTCCAGCAGTTGCTCCGGGGATATATCGAACACATTGGTACGTTTTGTAGCCCTGTACACCTGGGACCGGTCCATCCACAGTTTCAGGCCCACGTCCACGGCCTCCTGGTCCTTGTACCTGACGCTCAATTCGGTCTTGCTGGCCGTTATCAGGAAGGCGTCCGCAGCCTTTAATTCAACCTCGCCCGGGGATGCCAGGACCGTCAGGTTTTCATCGCTGACAGCGTCATACCACGTAGTCATAGTTTCTTCTCCTTTGTGGCCCGGTTTGCAATGCTATAGATATTTTCCAGTGCCTTCTCGTAATTCGTTTCCTCGGCCAGTTTACGCAATTCCTTCACATCCACCGCATAGTTGGGCAACTGATCCAGCAGGAATTTCAAGAGTGCCGGGTCCCTGGCGTATTTCAGGAATATCTCCATGATTTGATACATGTAATCACTGCGCGCATTAGGCGTGAGCATGGTAAAAAATCCAGTGCCCTTTTCCAGCAACTCCCCGATCTTTGCGGCATCCGGCGCGATTTCGTCCAGTTTGTGTTTCTGGCGTGTCCACACCTTCTCTAATGCAGCCATACCCGCCTTGTAATTGTGTCCCTTACCGCTTTTGAATGCGGCCTCAACCTCGGGATAGTAATACCTGAAGCCCGGGGTTGCGCAGTTTTGCACCAGTTTCTTCAACTGGTCCCAGTGGTCGGCCTTGAATTTTGACCAGGGCCTGTCCTTGGTTGCATACACGAATTGTCGCTGGACGTACGATATGGTTTCCGCACCAATACGTTCGTAAACAACCTCGGATTTGCTGGAACTGACCTCGGCCTCCACACCGCCGGCAGCCGTTTTGCCGTCCGCCTTCACCGACCTTTCGGGTTCCACCTTCACCCTGAAATACATCAGGTTTTCCGTACCATCCGCCTCGCCGTAGGCATTCCAGTCGAATATCAAGTTATACGTGGTGCCCCCGGTCGCCTTGAATCCATGTTCCTCGGCCTTGTACATTTCCTTTACGATTTTGTCGAACAGTTTGCTGTTCAGCATCCTGGCCCACTTGAATTTGCCCACGGCCTTTTCCATGCCCGCAAATACCTTTAGCACCAGGTCCTGGACCCCCTCGGTCGGGATCTTATCGACCTCGTGGGTCTTGTTTGCAATGGTAAATAATTCGTCTTTGCCCACGCTGACCGTAAGCGTCCTTTCGTCAAATACGCCGGTGGAGTAGTAAAACGGACCGCCCACCGTGTTGGACCAGTCCCTGTGGTAATGCGCCCCCAACGAAATGCCATGTACATCCACCTCGAAATCCAAAAAGGTCTCCTTGTGGGTTTCCGTGGACGGCACTTCCACCTTTTTTCCCTCTTCCTCTTTGATGTAGTTCCTGTGCAGTTTCGTTGCCTCTACCTTGCCCCCCATTTTCACTGCGCCCACGTCCATACCGGCCTCGGCACCTGCAAATACCTTCCTGTCCTCCACCTCGTAGCCCGGTTCCGGCACCTCCTCCACGTCCTCTATGTGGAACAATTTGCCCTTTGCCATATTATTCAAGCCAGCCAACTGGTGCACTATCCAGGCTGCCGCATCGTTTGAACTTTTGTACCAGTTGTTCAAAAAATCGCGACCCGCACCGACCTCAACCCCGGCATGTATGAACCCGGCTATATCAATGCCTGCCTCCAATGCCCCATCCATGTCCACGGATAGCACATTAAAGTTCTGGTCGTTCATTGAGTATCCCATGGTGAGTTCCGCCCAGCCCCTGAGCCTGGCATTTACAACACCGCTGCCAGCCTTGCCCACCGCATCGATTTTGAAACTCAATTCACCGGATTCACCCGGTTCATTGGCCAGACTCCTCAACACTGTTGCCACGTTGCCCACACTGATTACCTTGCTGAGGTCCAGGACGGCCCGTTTTTTGGGTTTCCCGGCGGACTGTGTCTTTTGCTGGGTTTCCTGGCCGCCGGTTTGATGGGCCGCGGTTTTTTCCTTTGCGGGACGCTTTACATGGGCGTACTCAGGTTTTTGTGCTTTACGCACGTAACTCTCTGAGTTAGGGGCTTTATCCGGTGTCATGGCAAACCTCTTAACTAAAGTTTTCTAAAATGTAGCCAGTATATAATAT
>WGCQ01000037.1 GCA_015493765.1 Deltaproteobacteria bacterium | reverse complement strand
CTGCTCGAGGGACCCGGGGCAGGTCGAGGCCGGCGAGGAATCAGGGAGGCAGGGACACAGTCGGACCCAGTAACCGATATGCAACGCATATCAATAAAAAATCTTGCAATTCAAAAATCTCTATGAATGTATGTAAATTCGCTGCTATGGTCACCAAATGCTTACCCTAATCCCCTGTACACGCGTTTTGTCAGAATGGGCGATTTTGACCCGGAGTTTTGCAATGCTTTGATAAACAACGTGTTCTAAAAATAACCTCACATCGAAGATGACTCGTAATTTGGGGACCCTTGCAAACCATTGAGTCATCTGGTAGAAACCTTTTATGCGTTTGGGAACATCTATCCCTTATATGGTAATTTGGCAATACCGGGACGGGGTGGATTGACATGATAAAGGCTGCCGGTGCCCTGACCGCGATCCTGTCGTTCGTTTTTGCATATTTTTCCTACAGGCATGAAACAAAAACACCAATAAAAACAAGGCTATGGCTCATTAAGGGGACACGGGTCCTGCTGGCCATTGCCGGTGCGTTAGGAATCGTGTTCATGCTGGGCCTGTATACGCCTGAAGCCACCACCACTCACGAGGCCCTGGCCTGGCGCACGGACATCGAGCGCGCCCTGCACGATGCAAAGGACGGGCACAAACCCGCAATCATTGACGCCTGGGCCGAGTGGTGCGCCGCGTGCAAGGAACTGGGCGAAAAGACACTAACTGCGCCAAGGGTCCAGGCCGCACTAAGGGGCTTTGTGCGTATCAAGTTCGATATGACAAAGATCGCAACCGCGTCCAGGCGGCTTAAAAAGCTGGGCTACAACGTGCAAAACCTGCCCGCGGTGTTGTTCATCCGGCCTTCGGGCCGCGAGTGGTCGTGCAGGGTCAACGGCTACGTGAAACCGGCGCGTTTTTTGGACTATGTCACCGCATTCAGGCAAAACCGGCCCGGGTGCCCGCAAAAAACAGGGCTGCTGCAACACGGTTTCTGGATTGCCCTGCTGATCGCGTTTGCCGCCGGCTTCGGCGTCAGCCTGACGCCCTGCGTGTTTCCCCTGCTGCCCGGTATTGCCGGTATCCTGTCCGGCTGGCCCACCGAGGCGCTGGCCATGAGGACCCGTATCCTGCGTTCGTCGTTGTTCGTGGTGGGCATGGCCGTGGTCTATACCGCGCTGGGCCTGGCATCCGGGCTGCTGGGCTGGGGTTTCGGCAGCATGATGTCGCACCCCTGGGTCACCGGCGGCATAGCAGTACTATTCGGGCTGCTGGGCCTGTCCTACCTGGGCCTGTTTACAACCGACCTGCCGGGGCCGTTGAAAAACCTGCTGGTAAAAGCCAGGGAAAGCAATGCCGGACTCCTGTTGATGGGCGGTGGCATCGGCCTGGCCGCGGCCCCTTGCAGCGGGCCTGTCACCGTGGCGATCCTGGCATATATAGCCGCATCTGCCAGCCCCTGGGCCGGCGGGGTATTGATGTTCGCATTCGCCCTGGGCATAGGCGCCCTGTTTTTTGTCATGGGCGTGTTTTCGGCGCTGTTGGAGCACATCCCCAGGCGCGGCCTCACCGGTGCAATGGTGGAATTCACATTTGCGGTTGCACTGTTCGTCACTGCGATTTATTATGGCTTGTTGGCCATATGAGGCAATATCATGCAAGGATATGCATAATGAGATTATTATTGATAAAATGGGCATGAAACGTGTATTTATGATTAACTCTTTTATAAAGGAGTCGCTATGCACAAGGTGGAAAAGATAACAGGCACCCAGATGAGGTGCAAGGGGTGGGGCCAGGAGGCTGCGCTGCGCATGCTGATGAACAACCTCCAGCCCGACGTGGCGGAAAAGCCCGAGGAATTGATCGTGTACGGCGGTACGGGCAAGGCCGCCAGGAACTGGGAGGCCTTCGACGGGATCGTAAGGGCATTGATGGAACTGGAAAACGACGAGACCCTGCTGGTGCAGTCGGGCAAGGCAGTGGGGATCGTGAAGACCCACGAGGATGCGCCGCGGGTGTTGATCGCCAACTCCAACATGGTGCCCGCGTACGCCACCTGGGAGAAATTCCGCGAACTGGAGCGCCAGGGCCTGATCATGTACGGCCAGATGACGGCCGGATCGTGGATCTACATCGGCACCCAGGGGATCCTGCAGGGGACCTACGAGACCTTCGGGGCCGCGGCAAAGAAGCATTTCGGCACGGACGGCCTGCAGGGCAAGTGGGTCCTGTCCGCGGGCATAGGCGGCATGGGCGGGGCCCAGCCCCTGGCCGTGACCATGAACGGCGGCGCATTTTTGGGCGTGGAAGTGGACAAGGACCGGATAGAGCGGCGGATACGGACGAAGTACCTGGACCGGTGGACGGATGACCTAAACGAGGCCCTGCGGATCGTGCAGGATGCGGCCGGGCGAGGAGAGGCGGTCAGCGTGGGCCTGCTGGGCAATGCAGCCACCGTGTATCCCGAAATCCTGCGTCGCGGTGTCAGGCCGGACCTGGTCACGGACCAGACCTCGGCGCACGACCTGCTCAATGGCTACGTACCTGCGCAGGTCCCCTACGACGAGGCGTTGCGCCTGCGTAAGAACGACCCGGACCGCTACGTGAAACTGGCGCGCGAGTCCGTGGTCCAGCACGTGCAGGCCATGCTGGGATTTTTG
Organism: Deltaproteobacteria bacterium; assembly: GCA_015493765.1. Lineage (GTDB taxonomy): Bacteria > Myxococcota_A > UBA9042 > DTJE01 > S145-11 > S145-11. Next base: position 17,391 of record WGCQ01000037.1, on the reverse strand, counting down.
AAGGCCGGTGTCCCGGTGTTTGACTACGGCAACAACATCCGCACCCAGGCATACGAGGCCGGCGTGAAAGACGCGTATGCATTCCCCGGTTTCGTGCCCGCCTACATCAGGCCGCTGTTTTGCGAGGGCAAGGGGCCGTTTCGCTGGGCCGCCCTGTCCGGTGACCCACAGGACATCTACGAAACGGACAAGGTGATCCTGGACCTGTTCCCCGAGGACACGCACTTAAGCCGCTGGATACGCATGGCCAGGGAGCGTGTGGCCTTCCAGGGGCTGCCCTCCAGGATCTGCTGGCTGGGCTACGGTGAGCGCGACAAGGCAGGGCTGGCGTTCAACGAACTGGTGCGCTCCGGCAAGGTCAAGGCGCCCATCGTGATCGGCAGGGACCACCTGGATTCCGGTTCCGTGGCATCGCCGCACCGCGAGACCGAGGGCATGAAGGACGGGTCCGACGTGATAGCGGACTGGCCGATCCTGAACGCACTGGTGAATGCGGTGAACGGGGCCACGTGGGTCAGTTACCACCACGGCGGTGGCGTGGGCATCGGGTATTCGTTGCACGCAGGGCTGGTGGTGATCGCGGACGGCACGGATGCCCAGGCGGTGCGGCTGCGCCGGGTGTTGCGCGGGGACCCGGCCACCGGGATCATACGTCACGTGGACGCGGGCTACGAAGAGGCCGTGGACGCGGCAAAGCGCTCGGACATCAAGATTCCCGGCGTGACCATGTGACACGGGGGTGGGCGTGCTTGAAGCGGTCCTGCTGGTCCTGATACTGGTGCTGCTTGCGGTGATCCTGACGATGCAGTTCAGGACTGGCCGGGCCAGGCATGACCATGAAATCGAATCCGCGGTTACCCGGGCGATCCAGGGGACGGCTATCCTGCCCAGGCTGGGGGAATTCGAGGCCCGTACCCAGGAAATCGCCCGGGCGCAGCAGGCCCTGGTGCCCAGATTCGAGGAACTGCAACGCCTGATCGCCAGGCTGGCGGAACACACGCACAGCGTGGAAGAAAGTCACCGCAGCCTGGAACAATTGCTGAAGGTGCCCGCTTCCCGGGGGGCATTCGGCGAACTGGCATTGGAGGCGATCCTGAGCGATCAACTGCCTCCGGACATGTTCGGCATACGCAAACAGGTCCCTGGTGTGGGCACGCCGGACGCGTACATCAAAACCGACCAGGGGCTTATTTGCATCGACTCCAAGTTTCCATTGACCAATTTCGAAAATGCGGAAAACACTGACGACCCTGCCCAGGCAGAGGCATTCACCAAGCAATTTTTAAAGGATGCAAAAGGCCACCTGGACAAGGTCAGGCGGGATTACGTGCGTCCCCAGGCAGGAACAACGCCATTTGCCTTCGTGTTCATCCCTTCCGAGGCGGTGTACTATTTCTTGCTGAAACACGGGTTTCCCATGTTGCGGGACTTTGCCGGCCAGGGCGTACAGGTGACGTCGCCACTGGGGCTGGGACACAAACTATCCATGATTCGCGCAGGCATACACGCAAAAAAACTCTCCGAACAGGCCGAGGTAATCCATGACCGCCTGCTGGAAATTGCCGACGCATTCAACAAGGTGGACGAAAACTGGCGCGTGTTTTATACCAGGCACCTCAAAAACCTGTACAACAAGGCGGAGGAACTGGACCAGGATTACGCCAGGCTGCGTGATGCCTTTGAACGACTCAGAAGGTAGAGGCTGGTGTTGGTTTGATGGGATTTGACATTTGTTCGTAGGGCCGGGTCCGTGACCAGTTCCATTTAATAATGCGCTGTAACCAATTGAAAACAAAGGCTTTTATCCAAACTGGAAAAATCATGGACCAGGGAGGACTTTACACACCCTATAGAGTTATGCTTGCAGCGCCTTGCCTAAGCCGTAACATCGAGCCGGCAGGCGAAGTTTCATTTCAGAATTTAGTCAGGTAATTTGGGAAATGATCTCCTCGCTTGACTGAAAGGCGGTTTAATGGTAAATACAGCCCTGTCGGTGGACCGATGGCTGAAAAACCGGAAATCAGGAAGGCCCTCGAAGTCGCATCAGTAGGCATCGAGATGGCATTGAGCATAGTCATCGGTTACTTTATTGGTCATTACTTGGACCTTTGGCTGCATACCACGCCGTATATTACGGTATTTTTCGTGGTAGCAGGTATTGGAGCGGCATTCAAAGCGCTCTGGAGGACGGCTGACCGGTTTTGGCCCAGGGATTGAAATCCCAGTTTTTCTGGGGTATTGGCACAGGGGTGCTTTTGGCGGTGTTAGTGGCAGGTGGCGGCGCTTACAAGTGGGGGCTCGGTTGGGCCTTTGCCGTGGGAATTGGCGCGTTGCTGGCCCTTGTGCACCTTGGCCTGGTTGCCCTGGGCATGCCAAGGACCGGCAGGGGGACGCTGGTGACAGTGATGTCACTGTTGAGGCTGCTCCTGATTGGCTTTTTGATATTTACGGCCCTGCATGACGGGGTCAGGCCGATACCCTTGGTGGCCGGCCTGGTTGCCGTGTACATGGGCCTGCTTGGAGGCTTGCTGATTGGCCATGCAAAGACCCGATAAGCAAATCAATAAGACGGTCCTGATGCTGTCCGCTTTTCTGGGGACCCTGCTGTTGCCCGGCATCGCCCTTGCAAAACAGGCACACCCGTGGACGATCACGGACCTGTTGGTGCCCGTGACGATCCAGGACTACATGAAGATGCGCTTTGGCCATGGCGTGGTCTTCCATGAGCCCGTGCATTCCGTGGAACACGTGGTGTTCGGGGTCGTGGCCTTCGTGATTGCCCTGTTGCTGGCGATTGCAACGGGCAGGGAACTGCGCAAACGAATCGAGGACCCGGTGCCTGCGCCCAGGTTCACCCTGGGGTCATTCATTGAAATGATCCTGGACGCGGCCTTTGGTGTGATGAGCGACCTGTCCGGCCGCGAAAAAGCCGTCCAGTTTTTGCCCCTGATCGGTGCGCTGGGCGTGTTCATCCTGATCAGCAACCTGCTGGGCCTGATCCCGGGGTTTGCACCTGCCACGGATAACTGGAACACGAACGTGGCCATGGCGATCGTGGTGTTCTTTTACTACCACTACATGGGTTTCAAATACCACGGGGTTGGATACATCAAGGAATTTATGGGCCCGATCATCAAGTGGTACGCCCTGCCGCTAATCATCCTGATGTTCGCAATCGAGTTGATCAGCCACTTTGCCAGGCCGTTGTCGTTGTCCGTGCGTCTGCTGGGCAATATTTTCGGCGACCACATGGTGATCTGGGCGTTTGCCGGCATGGCCCTGCCGCTGGTGCCCGTGCCCTTTGTTATGCTTGGGATGTTCGTGGCCTTTGTACAGGCCTTTGTGTTTTGTGCTCTTTCCGCAGTTTACCTGCACATGGCAACAATCGAGGAATAGGAGGTTTCAAATGGGTGTACTGAAAAGCCTGCTCATGATGGTGATGGCAGCAACGATGTTCACGGTGGTATTCGCAGCACCTGCAACAGCCGCACCACAGGGCAATGACAAGGCCGCTGTAACGGCCGAGAAAGGCGGGGACAACGCATTTACGTACAAGGCCTACATCGCGATAGCCGCGGGCATCGGCATCGGGATCGCCGCATTCGGCGGCTCCTTGGGCCAGGGACGTGCCGCGGCCGCCGCACTCGAGGGGATCGGCAGAAATCCTGGCTCCAGCAGCAAGATGTTCGTACCTTTCATCCTGGCCTTGGCCCTGGTAGAGTCCCTGGTTATCTATGCCCTGGTCATTGCGTTCATGCTGGTTGGCAAGCTGGGTTAGCCGCCCGCTTTTTCAACCACCAGCAAACGCTCGCCGATAAACCGCGTGTCCACTGGTGCGCTGGTATCTATGCCGGCGAGGTCGGACACGAGCCCGTCAATGGCTTCATCCGTGAATCTACGCAGTAAATTCCGTTTTGTCCTGTCCTTTTCGTAAAAGGCCTCGGCCTCCTTGGCTGCAAAGGCCTTGAGCCCCGCCGCGGTCTGTGGGTCCTTCAAAAACAACTCGATGAATCGTGTCACCTCGTTTGCATTCAGGGCTTTTAGACCTGGTTCGCCGTACAGCAGGGCACGTACGGCCGCGGTGTTGAACACGGCATCGAAACGCATGCCTTCCACCGGTGCCTGCTTCGACGGGTCAAAACCGAAGCGTCCGGTCATGTAATCCAGGACGGCTGCGGCCATATCAACCCGCTGTCCTGTCATCAGGACCTCGCCATAGTCCATCGGGAACCTCACCGTGACCAGGGCCGGGTCTTTCAGGCCTTCGTAGAACCTGGCTGGCAGGCCTTGGAGTTCCTTTATCACGGCTGCGGTCAGGTCATCGAATAAAAACAGGCGTGCCAAGGAACCCAAGGCCGATACGACCTTGCGGGCCCGCACAGCCACCTGGTCCCACAGGGTGAATCCCACGCGAAAGATGTCCTTCAAATAGAATTTCTCCAGCACAAAGGCCGCCATGTCCGGGTTGTTGGAGGTCAAAAAGTCCAGGCCCACGCTGACGAATGCATTGGCCGTGATTGCCGCGTCCAGCCATGCATCATCCACGGACAGGTCCTTGTAACGGGCCCTCAGCACGGCATCCACCAGGTACTGGAAGTCCGCCAGCACCATGCGCAGGATTCCAGGTGCCTGGACCCTGGAAATGGCCTCGTACAACAAGGTTTCTTTGAAACTGTCGTAAAACACGAGCCCCGCAGGCGGCTTGTCGAACGGCACGTCCTTGTTCATGGCCAGTTTGTCCCGTTCCCTGAATGCCGCCCTGACCAGTTCCCGCATCTGGCCGGCCGGCACCCATTCGTATATGTTCAGCCGCTCATCGTAATTGGGAAAGCCCATTTCCTCCATGTGGTTTTCCCGCATACCGAACAGGTTTTCCTCGATATTGGAAGGTACGTCGTACATGCACATGAACAACACCCTGCGGCCCAACGCGATGTCCGTTTCATACAGCAGTTCCAACACCCTTTTAACCTCGGCCTGGCCCGTTGCCTCCTGGTCCCGGAACACGATCATGAACACGTTGTCCGGCGACAAAATCAACGGGTTTTCCTCGTCCTGGGGGTCGTGGTCCTCGTCGATCACCTTTACGTCCGCATACTTCCGGATCAGCAGGGCGAATCCCTCGGGGTCCAGTTCCCTGACCAGTTTAACCACCTTGTCATGTGAAATGGCGTTAAGGTAGTCGATGTAAAACAACAGCCGTTCGGGCACGAAGCGGTCCTGCTGAAACAGTTCAATACTCAAAAAATCCTTTAACTGCGGTATGCTGGCATACAACATGATTTCCTGGCTGTCGTTGATACCGATGGACTTTACCAGGTAATGCAGGTCCTCTGCACGTGTCCTCTGGATGACCAGTGGGGCATCCTGGCGGTCCAACATGGCATCGAGCCTTTTGGAGCCGCTGGCGGCAATAAATTTTCGGTGTTGTTGCAACGCCCGTTCCAGCAAAACAGGCAAACGGTCCTTGGGGTTAGTGTTCATGGCCCACCTCTGGATATACAATACGTATCCCCGCGCAATATGCAAGGGGAGCGGCAGCGGTCCTGTTTAAAAATTTATGTGAATTCATGTGAAAAATTTTTGAATTTGAATCGACTATTAAACGAGACTCTGTTCTTTGGGGGGTGACCTCCGCGGGGGCATCTTTCAGGGGGCAGTGGGTTCTTTGACAACGGGCAAGGGGGCATTGTTTTTCAGGAGCGGGGCGCCCGGTGGTCGATGGGCGTGGAAATGGCTCCTAAAACTGGCACCCAGACCACCACAGGGTCTACCAGGGGCATTCAAGAAGGCCCCTGGGACAGGGATGGTCTGCCCAAAAGAAGAAAGGAGGTAGAAGGGAAGGAATAGGTAAGTAGTCCCAGCTTAGCCCCAGGTTACAAGTCCTATCAAATACACACCTGAAGTCTATCCTGGCGATTTCACCCTCTTCTGCCTCCAAATCCCTTAATTCATAAGTACTTAAACAAACCAGGTAATCGAATTTGTTGAACAGCACCAAAGGACTTGAGATTGAATCCCTTGGCCGTGACCGTTGACCGTTGGCCGTGGCAGTGACCGTTGACCATGGTTTCCGGTTACCACGGAAGTCTTCCCGAAAGACCCGAAGCAGCCGCAGGCTGCGTCCCGATACCCGCCGCCCGAAACCCGTGGCAGTGGCCGTTGACCGTGGCAGTGTGATCCCCGATGGTGACGAAAGACACCCGAAAGGCCCGAAGGGCCGTCCCGAAAGCAGCCGCAGGCTGCGGCCCTAATCCCGATGCCAGAAGCCCGATTCCGTTGGCCGTGACCGTTGGCCGTGGTTTCCGGTTACCACGAAAGTCTTCCCGAAAGAACCGAAGCAGCCGCAGGCTGCGTCCCGATACCCGCCGCCCGAAGCCCGTGGCAGTGGGTAGTATGGGCGTTGCCATTGACCCGAAAAACGTATTCGGGTATAAATCACGTGATGAAGCGGATGCTTTTTGTTATTCTGGTAATTTGCGTGACCACGATACCGGTCTGGGCGGAGGACGGGGACAACATCCTGGGTATTGAACCTGCATACATCTACGAACAGGGTGCCCATGGCACAGCGGCATCGTTGTTTTACATGCACGGAATCGGCGATTTCATACGCCTGGGAGGCGGTTTGAACTGGGACTACATGTTTGGTCCAGCGCGTTCCGACGTGGCCTTGCGCGTCAACACGGACGTTCTAATCGACGCCTTCGAATGGGTGCCTTACCTCAGGTTTTCGGCAGGTATGCGATTCCCCGGTGGGCAGGCATCGATCCAGCCCGAGCTGTCGGCAGGTGCTGGATTGGACTGGCATCCCTGGCCGGATTATTCCATCGGTGCACTGGCAGAGGTGATTTTTACGGGCAGGCGGCTGGGTACATTGCAAGACCTTATTGGATTCGTTTTCTGTTTCTATTTTTAGGAACCCGGGGTCAAATACTTATGGCACATCAGACACATTTGCATAAAAATCCCAGGAAGGACGCGGTGGAGGCGCTGCTGCGTATCCTGTACCAGGGCGAGGCCAGTACCGAGGTGCTGAACGAGTTGCTGGCACGCTACGATGTCGGCCAGTCCAGGGACAGGGCGCTGATGCATACAATCACCTTGGGCGTGTTGCGGAATTTGACGTTCCTGAAAACGGTGCTGCAAATGGTTGCGGATCGCCCTATCAGGCGTATCAATAAACAGGTGGAACTGGTGCTATACACCGGGATGTTCCAGGTATTTTTCCTGGATAAGGTCCCCATGCACGCTGCGGTTGACGAAACGGTCAAGGTGGTCAAAAACTTCAGGCGCAAGGCCGTGCCCTTTGTAAACGCGGTGATGAGGACCGTGACACGCAGACACGAGGAATTGCTGGGGCGCATCGATTCCATGGAGGTATTGTACTCTTTGCCTGGTCCTCTTCTGCCTATACTGACAACGGTAGCGGGCCGGCACTTAAGCGAAGAGGACCTGAAAATCCTTAACACGCCTGCACCAGTCACAATAAGGGTAAACCAGGCCCTGATCGAACCACGCAGGTTGCAGGAAAAACTGGCCAGTTACGGGGTCAGGTTGCAGCCTTTGCCGTATGCCCGGGCCGCGCTGCAATTACAGGAAAACGGGTTATCCTTGACTGATACCGGGGTGATTCCCAGGCTTGCCGTGCCCCAGGACCTGGCCAGCCAGATGGTGGTCGAGGTACTGGACCCGCAGCCTAATGAACGGGTGCTGGACCTGTGCGCAGGCCGGGGCATCAAGACCACCCAAATCCAGGAATACACGGACTCCAAGGCCGACGTCACGGCCGTGGATGTGTCAGGTGAAAAACTCAAAGATTTACAAACTGTTACACGACAGAAGGGCTTGGAAAACATCTCGGTCATCCAGGCGGATGCGACCTTGTTCAAGTCCTCCCATCCCTTTGACAAGGTCCTGTTGGATGCACCCTGCACGGGCTCGGGGACGCTGCGGCGCAGGCCAGAGGTACGCTACCGGATTGCGTCCACGGACATGGCCCATATGACCACCCTCCAGTCCAGGCTCCTGAAAAATGCGCTACGCCTGGTCCGTCCCGGCGGCATGGTGGTGTATGCAGTGTGCAGTTTTCTGCCCGAAGAGGGGCCTGGGGTATGGAACCACGTCATAGGGCATGCACCAGAATTCCAAACACTGGACCTGTCCCAGCAATTTCCGGATGCGGCATTTGTTACCACTCAAGGCTGGCTGTTGACATTGCCTTTCAGGGACCGGATGGACGGTTTTTTCATTGCCGCGGCCCGACGCACAGCACAAGAGGACGGCACCGCAACCAGCGTACCCAAGTGACAGTGAAACCCCCCACAACAAGGTGGGCTCCGTTGGTAACTGCTTCAGGCTTCCCGAAAACCGGGCGTGCACACCGCAGCCAGGGACAGATCCCTATTGATTAGATAGGGAATCACCATTTGTCACCCTGCACAGGAGGCGCAGGAACCGTCCTCTATTCAATTATACGCAAATGAGGGATGGATTTGCAAGCACGATATTGATTTCCCAAATTACCTGACTAAATTCGGAAGTCGGTTGCAGCAAGCGGCCCATCTGCTTCGCCGTTTTCACCAATTTGATGCTCAACGTACCGCTAGTACGCCTGCGCTCAAATTGGCTCAACGACTTGCATCTGAACCAGTTTCTGCGACCTTTGTCCTCAAATTTGACAGCTAATTTGGGTGATTTCCCAAATTACCTGACTAAATTCGGGTGGATTTCGGCCATGGCATGGATTCAAATCATTAATGCATGGGACATGCACATTCGTAGGCACCGCTGTCGGGGAACGGACTTGTACCGCCGTTATCCACACCCGGATAGTCACACCTCCTGTGGTTCATGATATCGGTTGCAGGTGCGGCATCCCCCTTCCCCCGGTCAATGGCCGCATCACTGGAACTGGTCCCCCCGTTGCTATTGCAATACGCAAGGGTCAGGTCACCCTTTGCATAGTCCGTGTAACCAGGGTCCGTGCTGGTTGCAACGTTGGTCCCTGCGTTATACTTATGGAAACTTCCATCGTTTATAACGCTGTAATCAACGCGTGCGCAATAACCAGAATTGAGCCCTGATGATTTATAACCATTAATTTCTACTTTACAAAAACTACCGCCACAACTATCGTGTGCGAGGTTGGAATTCATGACTTCGATAGTCTGATTTGTGTCGTCACAATAGATTGCACCACCCGTATTACCGGCCGTATTGCTGGCAAAGGATGCGTTTACCAGGGTCAACAACTTGTTTCCGGATTCGTATGCCACGGCACCGCCATTGCCGTTGCCATTGCTGTCCGAGGCCTCGTTATCCCAGAATACGGCGTTTTGTATAATGACGTTATCGCCCAGCCTCGCCGCATAGATCGCACCACCGTCATCATGGGAACGATTGCTGCGGAATATGGCGTTCTCAATATCCAGTTCGCCTTTGATATTGTTGACATATAGTGCCCCGCCCTTGCCGCTTGCGGTGTTCGAATTGAACCGGACCGTATTCCATGTGCCACCCTTGGCAGGGTCAAGTGCTATTGCCCCACCTGTGGCTGCGCTGGAGTTGTTGATCCTTACTGTACTCAACAAGACCCGGGATGCGGCATTTTCCACGGCAATGGCACCGCCTTCCCCGGCCGCGGTATTGTTATCAAACACCACGTGGTCAAAAGAGCAGTCCCCTTTCGCTACGAACGCACCGCCGCCGTTATTCTGGGCCTGGTTGTCCCGGATACGGCTGTTTGCAATTGTGGCATTGCTGGCACTGGAGTAAACCCCGGCACCAGAACCGGAACCATGGCCATTTTGAATGATAAATCCATCCAGGACAGTATCATTAGCGGTCTGTACCACGTGTTCAGCAGTATTGTTGCCGTCCAGTGTGCTGAGCTGGTCATCGTCCGTGCCACTGGTCAAGATTGGGCGCTCCGCAAACACGTGTTCGGTCCCGTTAAATGCACCATAGACACTAATCCCGGCCTTCATCACCACGATGGAATCCGTGCTGTCAGCGGTGTACGTGCCCTTCTTGACCCAGACCTGGTCGTTGCCGTCGTCGTATGCCTGGGCCGCATCGATACCGTCCTGGATCGTCAAAAATGCATCGTCCCACGTGTAGCCGGTACCTGCACCATCCGTTGCATCCGGATTGACGAATCTCACGCCCACGGCAATGGTCACTGTTTTGACGGCACTGTAACTATTGGATTCGCCCTGCCCGTCGTTTGCCTTGTACGTACAAACCACAAGACCACGGAAGTCCTCTGGCGGTGTAAACGTTATCTGGTCACCACCGGTGCATGTCCCGTATTGCGCCTGGTCCACGATCTCGTAAGTCAGGTTGTCGCCATCAGCATCCGTTGCCTGCGGGTCGATCTGGGCCTGCGTGTTCGTGGGCGTGTACGTATGGATGTCATGGGCAACCGGCTGGTCGTTGACAGGATGCACCGTGATCGTGACCGTGGCCGTGTCCGTACCGTCGTGGCCGTCATCCACCTGGTAGGTGAAAGAGTCTGTCTGGTCAGTGTGCCCAGTGGGCCAGTTCGGGTTGGGCGTGTAGGTGGCCTGGCCATCGCTATCGATCGTGACCGTACCGTGACTGGGCCCGGACAGCCTGGTATAGGTCAAATTGTCGCCATCGGCATCGCTGGCATCCAGCGCAAACGTTACTGGCTTCTCCTCGTCCGTCTTTACGGTCTGGTCGTTTGCCACGGGCGGGTCCTCAACCGCGTACACCGTGATCGTCACCTTGGCCGTGGCCGTACCGCCGTGCCCGTCATCCACCTGGTAGGTAAATGATGCATCCTGGTTGTCATGCCCTTTTGGCCAGTCGGGCTTTGGCGTGTAGGTGGCCTGGTAAACGGGACAGCCGTTTGCATCCGTACCGCTTTGTTTGAATTCCACCTGTGCGGAATCGGAACCAACGACCGGCGATGCACTGGTCACATTAAAGGCCAGGGTATCACAGTCCGCGTCGCTTACGTCCAAGGTAATTGTTACAGGCGTATCCTCATTTGTTTGGGTACTTTGATCCTTTGCCACCGGTTCATCCTCCTGGGGATGCACCGTGATCGTAACCGTGGCCGTGTCCGTACCGCCGCGTCCGTCATCCACCTGGTAGGTGAATTTATCGGTCTGGTTACTATGGCCTGTCGGCCAGTTCGGGTCGGGCGTATAGGTGGCATTGCCCTTCTGGTCGAAGGTTACTTTGCCGTGCTGGGCACCTGTCTGGATTGTATAGGTCAACTGGTCGTTATCGGGGTCGCTGGCCTCCAAGGCAAACGTTACAGGCTTCTCCTCGTCCGTCTCTACGGTCTGGTCGTTCGCCACGGGCGGGTCCTCCTGGGGGATCACCGTGACCGTGACCTTGGCCGTATCCGAGGCACCGTGCGGGTCAGTCACCTTGTACGTAAATGTATCCGACTGGTCCTGCTGTCCGGCGGGCCAGTCCCTGTTCGGGGTATATTTCACCACGTTATTGCTCAGCACAGCCGTACCATGTGCAGGCTGCGTTTCGATCGAATACTTCAGTGTGGACGCATCATCATCCACATCCGTAGCCTTCAGCGTGATGTCCACGGGCGTGTCCTCCTTGGTCTGGGTGTTAATCGCCTGGGCAACAGGCGGGTCATTGACCGGCTGCACTGTGACCGTTACCGTGCCAGGGTCGCTGTCCACTATGCCGTCATTTGCAACGAATGCGAACGTGTCGTCCCCGTTGTAGTCCTTTTCAGGCGTATAAACGACCGTGGCCGATGTATCGTCCACCCTGGTGATTGTTCCCAGTTCACCGTGCTTGGGATAGGCAGTTATTTTAAAGGTCAGCGGGTCGTTGTCCGCATCGCTGCCTTTCAGCGTGATCGTAACGGCCGTGTCCTCCTTTGTGGTCGTTGTAACACTGGTCACCTCAGGCTTGTGATTGACCCCCTTGATCGTAATGGACACCGTGGCAACAGCACTGTCCTTTGTACCGTCACTGACCTTGTAGGTAAAGGTGTCCGTACCCTTGTATCCGGGGGTCGGCGTATAGGAAACCACGTTGCCTGCAACCTGGCCCGTGCCTGCGTCCACGTTGCCCAGCTGTCCGTGCTGTGGGCCGTCCACGATATAATAAGTCAGTTTTTCGTTGCAGTCCTGGTCAGAACCCTTCAACGTGATGATGTTGTTGGTGCTCTCCTGGAGTACCAGGACCGACTCATCCTCTGCCTGGGGCACGTCCTCCACCGGGTTTACGGTGATATACACGTGGGCCGTACTAACCCCGCCCATACCGTCGTCCACGTGGTAGGTGACATCGTCCACCTGTGGCCCGGCAGACCTGTCGCAAGGCCAGTTTGCAGGCGGGCTGTAGGTCAGTTCACCGGTGGTGGGATCAACCGATGCGGTCCCGCCGTTCTGACTGGTTGCATCCACGGAATAGGTCACGTCATCACCGTCCGGGTCGCTCACGCTTTTCGAGAGGTCCACGGTCAATGGCTGGGTAGAGTCCTCGTCGATCGGGTCCTTGACCGTGACATCCTTTGCATCCGGTGGGTCGTTTATGGCATGGACCGTGACCGTAACGGTGGCACTGGCAGTCCCTCCGTGGCCGTCATCCACCTGGTAGGTGAACGTCGCTTCCTTGTCCTTGTGACCCGTGGGCCAGTTCGGTGCCGGCGTATAGACCGCCTGGTACGTGGGGCAGCCGTTTGCATCCGTTCCGGCCTGCTTGAATTCGACCTGGGCCAGGTTATCGCCCACCGTGGGCGATGCGTCCGTAACCTTGAACGTCAATTCATCACAATCCGCATCACTCACGCTGAGGACGATGGGCGCACTGGGCGTGTCCTCGTTTGTTTCTATACCGCGCTGGTCCTGGGCCACAGGCTCATCCTCCTCGGGTGTCACCGTGATCGTCACATCCGCCGGTGCACCGCAAGGCTGGTCCGGGTCGTGGTTGTCGCACGCCGCATACTGGAATGCCTGCGTTTCGTTGTCATGTCCCGTGGGCCAGTCAGGATTCGGCACGAATACCACTATACCGTCGGTCACGATGTCGCCTTCTGTTAGGACACTACCACCGTTGGAACGATACAGCGTGCCGTCCTTGGGCAGGCTTACGATCATGTAGGTCAGGCTGGACACGTCGTCGTCAGGGTCTGTTGCCTTGAACGTCAGCTTGTTTGCCGCATCGTCCCTGGTGCTGTCCTCATCCACAGTGGCCGTGATCGCTTGGGCCGTGGGCAGGTGGTTTACTGGCACCACGGTTACTGTGACCACCGCAGACGTACTCCTGGCGATCCCGTCATCAGCCTGATACTCGAATGTTGTTGTCCCGGTGAACCCATCCGCAGGTACGAAGGTCACGGTATCGCCGTTGACCAGCCCGTTTGCAGCCACGTTGGCCAGCGTCCCCTGTGTTTTGTCAGGATACTGCGTGATCCAATACTGCAACGGGTCGCCGTCGGCATCGGCCCCCTGCAGTTGTATATCCACGGGCGTCCCTTCCTGTGTCTTTGCCGTAACGTTTTGTACGGTGGGCGCAGTGTTTGTACCGCCCTTTATCGTGATGCTTATCGTGGCCTCCTGCCCGTAGTCCGTCCCGTCATATCCCTGGATCTTCAGTGTGTCAGGCTGGCCTGCGGGCGTAGTGTAGTTGTTGTCCGGCACAAAACCAAACCGATTCGTATCCAGCGTATCCCCCACGTTGATCTTCTGGTCGGTCAGGATATTGCCCTGGTCATCGACCTTGTACAACGTTCCATGCACGGAAATTGCCGTAAATTTGAACGTAATCGTGTCATTATCCGCATCCGTGGCCTGAATTTGCAGTACGATCGACTTGTTGACCGTGGTGGTCGTACCAAACGGGAACACCACGGGCGGGTCATTCACCGGTGTCACGTGAATCGTAATCACGGCCTGGGTGCACGCCCCGTTACCCGGGCTGCCATCCGTCGTGTAACCGTCGCAGCCCTGCAACGTAAACTGGTCCTCGCCGTATTTAAGGGTCTTGTCCACGGGCCAGTCCTTGTCAGGGGTATAAACCAGTTTGTCCGCCTGGAAGTCCACCTTGCCGTGTGTCGGACCGCTACCAATGACCACGCTGTACGTGACCGTGTCGCCGTTGGGGTCCGTGGCAGGCAGTTGAAGGGTAACAGGCGTGTCCTCCTTGGTTTCAAGGGTCTGGTCCTGCAACTGGGGAGGAAGGTTTTTGGATTTTACAGTGATAGTAACCGTGGCCTGGGTGCACTCCCCGTCAGGGTCACAGACCTTGTAGGTAAAACTGTCCTGCCCGTCCTTGTGTCCCTGCGGGTAGTCCTGGTCGGGCGTATAAGTGGCCTTGCCCGTGGCGTTGTCAATGGTCACGGTACCATGGGCTGGCTTGCTTACCACCGTAAAGGTGAGGTCGTCGTTGTCCGGGTCACTGGCATCCAACTGGATATCCGTGGACTCGCCCTGGTCAACACTGACGTCAGACTGGTCATTGGCAACGGGTGCATCCTCCACAGGCTTCACCTGCACCGTGATCACTGCATCGGAGCATGCGTTCAGGTTATCACATACCCGGACAGTAAATTGATCCGTATCAAACGGCATCTTTTTATCCGCGGGCCAGTTTGGTTCCGGGGTGTAGTGCACGATGTCAGGATTGTCCGCATCCAGCACCGCCGTACCATGGGCAGGGCCCTTGTCCTTGGGGATCGTGTACGTGATCGGGTCCTTGTCCGGGTCCTTTGCATTCAAGGTTATGTCAACCGGCGTATCCTCCTTGGTGTCCACGGTCTGGTCGGCCACCAGGGGGGCATCGTTTTTGGGGTGCACAACGATCTGGACCTGGGCCTCGGCACAGGCATCACTGGGGTCGCATGCCACATACCTGAAACTGTCCTGGCCATCCACGTGGCCGTTCGGGAAATAGGGGTCTGGAACGTAGGTAGCCGTGGCACTGCCGTCCTTTGCAAACGTGACCTTGCCATGGAACGGACCGTCCGTGGCCACATCCTTCAACTGGAAGGTCAGGGTATCGCCGTCCACATCGAGCACACCCAACGTAATAGTCAGCGGCATATCCTGGGTCGTTTCCTCTGTCTGGTCATGGGCAATCGGCGGGTCATTCACGGGATCCACCACGACCTCAATCGTGGCGATATTGCTGTCTGCACCCTTGCTGTCCGTGGCCTTGAATTGGAACTGGTCAGTGCCGTTGTAGTCCCTGTCCGGAGTATAGGTGATCGTGTCCTTCACGTCACTGCTGCCTGTCGCATGCAACGGCCCCAGCGTACCATGTTTCGGCTTGGTAACAACGGTGTAGGTCACCGTATCGCCCTGGTCAGGGTCAACTGCCTTTAACTGGATATCCACAGCCGTGTCCTCCGGTGTATGAACGGCATTTGTGCCCTTTCGGTCCTGGGCCACCGGCGGCTGGTTCGTGTACCTGACCTTGATCGTAACCGTTGCGATGTTACTGTCCACGCTGCCATCGTTTGCATGGTAGGTAAACTGGTCAGTGCCGTGAAAGCCACTCTCGGGCGTATAGGTTACGTCCCTGGTGCCATCCGCATTATTGTTCGGTGCCATGGTGATTGTGCCATGTGATGGTCCGCCATCCACACCGTATGTCAGTGCATCCCCGTCCGGGTCTGTTGCCTCTAACTTGAAGGTAACCGGCTTGTTTTCATCCGTTAGCACATCCGTGATGTCCTGGGCCACGGGCGGGTCCTCCTGGGGTTTTACCTGTATGTTGACCACGGCCGTAGCACTCTTCTGCTTGCCATCAAATGCATAGAACTGGAAACTGTCCGGACCGTTGTAATCCTTGCTGGGCGTGTAGGTTACGCCTTTTTGTGGGTCCAGCACCTTGTTGTCCGAATCAAGTCCATCCAGCGTCCCGTTACTGGGCAGGGTGGTGACGACATAGGACAATGTATCGCCGTCCTCGTCAGTACCGGTAAGCACGATATTACAAGGCGTGTCTTCAACACATGTCACATCCTGGGTATTGGCCACAGGTGCATGGTTGCCGGAAATATCCCTTTGTTGATATGGCATTTCACCGTCAAAAGAAACGTCGCCCGCGTCCACGGCATCCTGGGCAGGCATATTGTCCAGTCCCACGGACGGACCACCGCTGCTGGAGCCTCCGCCACATCCCATAACAAGGGCAGCAAACAACGAAACCGCCAAGTAAACCAAATGGAAGTGACCCAAACGTTTCATCATTCCTCCTTGCAAAACATAACTGGTAAAGTAATACGATTTTTAATTTTTTATGTCAAATGAAAAGGTGATTTTTTATCGGGCTGGTATTTTGGACAGCATCACAAAACTTGACGAATCCGGTGGAATATTTTCGACTCTCCGTGTTAGACTGCCGGCGTGTCAGACCTTGTTTGGACAATTCTGGCTGTATCGACCCTGGCAGGCGGACTTTTGGTATGCGTCCTGATTCGGCGGCTCCTGGATTCCCGGGATGCAGCCCGTGACGCCCTGCATGTGGGCGTAGTGCTGTGGACCCTGATGGTCGGGCGGTTTTCCGACCCTCTTTATCCTGACCTCATTACGGGTTTTGCCTTGCTGTTGGTCGTACTGGTCCCCGTGCTGTCCCGCCGATTGAGCTGGCTGAACCGGTTGCAACATGCGGTTTCCGGCGGCTCGGATACGTGGGCAGGCATCGTGGTGTACGTTTTTTCCTACACCTGCCTGACCTGGCTGTTTTCCCTGTTCCCTGGTCCCAGCCTGGGTGCCATGGCATCGCTTTCCCTGGGTGACGGCCTGGGCGGACTGGTGGGCCGTACATGGGGACACATACGTTACCAGGTCCCCTGGTCCAAGCCCAGAAGCCTGGAAGGCAGCATTACGGTTGCTGTTGCCGCAATAACAGGGATGGCCATTTTAAAACTGATATTGCCCGTAATGGCACACGTCGGCTGGTTCGCAATCGTGGTATCCGGAATTCTCGCCGCTGTAACCGAGGCCGTTTCACCCAAGAGCCTGGACAACCTGTTCCTGCCGCTCGTGGTTTTTGCATCTATCTATTTGCTGTGATGCCTGTAACGACACCCCAATTTAGTCCGGTAATTTGGAAATAAGGTTTGCCGGTTGCAAGCTTCTCGAAAAACACTTGCTTACCGTGCGAAAACGTGGCCGTGTGGGGCGCAGGCGGACCCGCCCGCCTTTGGTTGGCCGTTGACCGAGGTTTCCGGTTGCAACGGGAGCCTTCCCGAAGGCCCGCAGGGCCGTCCCGCAGCAGCCGCAGGCTGCGTCCCGAGACCCGAAACCCGAAGCCAGAGGCCCGAGACCCGAAAACGCGTCACTTGCACAGCCCCCACACCAGTCCATTCAACCGGTCGAGTGTCCGGATCAACGTTTCCATTTCCCCATCATCCACCAGACCCAGCATGCGAAT
>WGCQ01000036.1 GCA_015493765.1 Deltaproteobacteria bacterium | reverse complement strand
GTTGAATGGCCTGGTGTGGGGGCTGTGCAGGTGACTGGTTTTCGGGCATCGGGCGTCGGGTCTCGGGACGCAGCCTGCGGCTGCGCGGGACGGCCCTGCGGGCCTTGGGGAAGGCTCCCGTTGCAACCGGAAACCCACGGCCAGCGGCCACGGAAAGGCCGGCAGGATGCCGGCCCCACACGGCCACGGTCACGGTCACGGCCACGGTCACGGTCACGGCCACGGTCACTGAAGATATGTTTACCGTATCCCCCGTATGCGTTTTGTCAGGCCCAATTTACTGCCAAATTTGAGGACAATGGTGAGAACGACGCAGCAGATGGTCCGCTTGATGCAACCGACTTCCGAATTTAATCCCGTCATTTGGGGATCGTAAGTATTGACAATCATGTCGTCATCCTTTATCATTCTTCAACCCGATAAGGTTGGTGATGGGCAGCTTACAGGGCGATCGGGAAATAAGGAGTTAAAATCATGACAGAAGAAACACGTGACGCACAAGGGCAATCGTTCGAGGCTTTGCTCGAACAGTACGGCAGTCCGGGAATCAAACCGGGCGAGGTCGTTGAAGGTACGGTGATCCAGGCCACCAAGGATTGGGTCCTGGTGGACGTTGGATTCAAAAGCGAGGGCCAGATTCCCATTTCGGAATTCGAAGGCCTGGACGGCAAGCCCCAAATCAAGGAGGGCGACAAGGTCCAGGTGTACGTAGAGTCGATCGAAGGGGAACACGGCAGGATCGAACTGTCCAAGGAAAAGGCCGACAAATTGCGAATCTGGCAGGAAATCGCCAACGCGGCGGACAAGGACGGCGTGGTGGAAGGCGAGGTCGTGGGTATAGTAAAGGGCGGACTCACCGTGGATATCGGTGTGAAGGCCTTTTTGCCCGGTTCCCAGATCGACCTTAGACCGGTCAGGGGCCTGGACCGCTTTATTGGCAAACGCTTCAAATTCAAGGTCATAAAGTTCAACAGGCGCCGAGGCAATATCGTGTTGTCCAGGCGGGTGTTGCTCGAGAAAGAACGCGAGGAAATGAAGACCAAGACCCTGGGTATGCTCCAGGAGGGTATGGTGGTCGAAGGCGTGGTGAAAAACATCACGGACTACGGCTGTTTTGTTGACCTGGGTGGCATCGACGGGCTGTTACACGTCACTGACATGAGTTGGGGAAGGGTATCCCATCCGTCGGAACTGGTCCAGGTGGGCGACACGGTAAAGGTAAAGGTCCTGCGTTTTGAACCCGATTCGGAAAGGGTATCACTGGGCATGAAACAGACCATGGATGACCCTTGGGCAAAGGTGGCCGAAAGCTACCAGATTGGTACCAGGGTACATGGCAAGGTCGTCAGCCTGGCCGAGTATGGGGCCTTCGTGGAGCTCGAACCCGGAGTCGAGGGGCTGATCCACGTATCCGAGATGTCGTGGACCAAAAAGATCAAACACCCATCCCAGATTATGAAGGAGGGTGACGAGATCGAGGCCGTGATCCTGGATGTGGACCAGGAACAAAAACGCATTTCCCTGGGTCTGAAACAGATCGAGGCGAACCCGTGGATCCTGCTCCAGGAAAAATATCCTGTTGGCACCAGGGTTACCGGCAAGGTCAAAAATATTACGTCCTTTGGGATATTCGTGGATATCGGTGAAGGCATAGACGGGTTGGTGCACAACCAGGACCTTTCGTGGTCCAACAGGGTACGTAATCCGGCAGAGCTGTACAAGAAGGGCGATGAGGTCGATGCTGTGGTACTGACCGTGGACCCGGAAAAGGAAAAATTCGCCTTGGGAATCAAGCAGTTAACGCAGGATCCCTGGGAAAAAGTACAGGACCGGTTCCCGGTTGGCAGTGTGGTCCAGGGTGTGGTGACCAAGGTGCTGGATTTTGGGGCCATTGTGGAGATATCGGAAAACGTGGAAGGGCTGGTACACATATCCGAGATTGCCGAAAACAAGGTTGACAAAGTGACGAAGCACCTGAACGTGGGTGACCAGGTAAGGGCCGTGGTCATCAGCCTGATACCGGAAGAGCGCAAGATTGGCTTGTCCATCCGGCGCTTTAAGCAGGCCGAGTCCAGTGGTGACTACAAGGAATACCTGGAGAACATGCAAAAGGCCACTGCTGCAACGACCCTGGGTGACCTGATCAAACACAAAATCGATGTTTCCAAACTGCCCAAGAAATCAGGGGAAACCGTACATGCAGAAGAAAAACCCCAGGCTGCTGAAACACCTGATGTTGCGGAAAACAAGGGTGAGCCTGAGTCCCCCGTTGAGGTAACGGAAACCGTGTCGTCCGATGCACAGGACAAAACCGAAGCCCAATCAACAGACACCGGCCTGGAAGGGGAAAAACCGGCAGAGTGAGAGTGTGTTGAATTGACGGCAAACTCTGGGTTGGTTTGAAACTCGCCCCTGCGAATATTATGTAAATTCAGTGAGTTACATTTACAAGGCAACGGGGAGTCAACCCTCCCAGGGGGACTTTTCAACACCCTAACCAGGACACAGGTCCTATGCCAGGTCTTTTTTGATTTCCCAGAGCGAAAGGGTTGCCAGAAACAGGAAAAAAACTGTCATCACAAGGCTTAGAAGATGACCGAATCGCGTGCGGTGAATGCAAAACCACAGGTTCGGTTGTACAAGGCCATTTTTGATACGCCTGTTAAAGGGCTTGTACCGCATCCATTTCCACGGCGGGTCCCTGGACAGGTCCGGGTCGCGTGTGATCGCATGCTTTAACAGCCACAGATGGCCGAGGATCGGGCTGAACGATGGCACGAACGCGGTCATGTACAGGTTGTCCATGGGCATCTGCCGCGTGGGCTTGCCGTCCAGGCCGATAGGGACCGAGTTGTAAGGCGTATATGGCACC
Source organism: Deltaproteobacteria bacterium (assembly GCA_015493765.1). Taxonomy (GTDB): domain Bacteria; phylum Myxococcota_A; class UBA9042; order DTJE01; family S145-11; genus S145-11. The sequence goes on along the minus strand of WGCQ01000036.1, from coordinate 5,702 downwards.
TGGGCGTAGTAATCGTAATAGTGTATGACAACCCCTGGAATATTTACCATCAATCCAAGTAATCCAAGCGCACCGAGTATCAATTTTTTATGCCTGATGCTGTAAACGGAAAATGCAATGGGCACCATGAGCATGCCCATCAAGGGGGCCATAAAGCGCGGTCCCCATTGCTCGGCGCCGTGCCAGGGTGACCATGACGCATACAAAAACAGGTAAAACAGGAAGGTGCCACCGATTAGTACGGCATACCTGATACCGGCCTTTTTGCGCAGTACGTCAAGTCCCAGGGGCAAAAGTGCCACCATGGGCATGTACCACAACAGGCCGCGGCCGGGTGAGAGTAAGTCGCCGAAAATTCCGTAATACCAGGGGGTGAAAAAGCCTTGTGGAACCACGTAAAAGCCGTAGGAATCCGGCAATATACTGCCAAACCTGAGGATGTTATACCACAACAGGACTGTAACAAATGGCACAACACTCAGTAACATGATGAGTGCCGGCCGCCGTGCCCTACCACGGTAAACCACGTATATCCAGGCCAATCCGGCAATCAATAAGGCCCCATTGGTCATCTTGGTCAGCATGGCCAGGCCGATTGTCAGGCCCATGATGGCTGCATAATACAGGCGGTGTTTTTGCTCCATTGACACGCATGACCACAAAAACAGTGTAAACAAGAATGCCTGGAATGATTCGCGATACAAATCGCGTCCATAAACCAGCAGTGGCGTTGCGAAAATACCTGATAAGGCAAAGAAAACAGCCGTTTTTCGGCCCATGCCCAGCATCACGAGCACCAGGAACAACAACACCACGGTACCCGCACCTGCCAGTGCAGGCGTGAGCGTAAAGATCAGTCGTTCGTAGGCCTCTTTGACCCCCATGTCCAGTTCCTGTGTGTCCACTATCCTGTACAGGGCGGCCGCTGGCACCAGTACGGCAGGCCATCCTAAGCCATATTTTGCATAATACACCCCATCCCGGTTACGTACCACGTAACCCCGGGCGTTATACCCCAGGGAAACGGTCCCGTGCAACGCCATGTTGGTAGCCATATCCCAGTAGATCAAGGCATCGCTGTGCGGCCTTTTCATGGGTGAAATCGCCCATAGTGACAAAAATGTCACGAAAAATAGTTTCAGCGGAATGGAGCCCTTCCCAATCTTTGGTTGCAGCAAATGCATTTGAAATCACGGTATGATCAGCATGGCGTCACCATAACTGAAGAATCTGTAACCATGCTCGATGGCCACCTGGTATGCGTGTTTTATGGTGTCCAGTCCTGCAAACGCGGAAACCAGCACCATCAACGAGGATTTTGGCAGGTGAAAATTGGTAATCATGCAATCCACCACCTTGAAACGATGTCCCGGCAGGATATACAGATCCGTGGGGCCGCTAAACGGCTGTATTCGACCGCTCATGGCGGCGCTTTCCAGTGCCCTTACCGTGGTCGTACCCACGGCGAATACACGCCCCGCGTTGATCCTGGAGAGTTCTATGCGGTTGATAACATGGAAGGGCACTTCCACCCACTCCGGGTCCACATGGTGCAACCTGATGTCTGGTACGCGTATGGGTTTGAATGTCCCTGGCCCCACGTGCAGCGTGATACTGGCCTGCAACACGCCGTTATTGGCAATGCGTTGCAGCAGTTCCTTGTCAAAGTGCAGTCCCGCGGTTGGTGCTGCAACGGCCCCGTCGTTTTGGGCATAAACGGTCTGGTAACGCAAAAAATCGGCTTCCTGGTCGGGCCTGCGGATGTAAGGCGGCAGGGCCACGTGCCCGCAGGTGTTCAGCAATTTATCCCAGGTTTCAAAAGGATGTGATAATTGTATGGTTCCATCCGGGAAACGGTCAGTAACGGTAAGCCGTATGCCGGATGGCCTGTCGTCGCGTTCCAGGACCTCCAATTCCAGGCCGATGCGCAGCCCCCTTTTCGTGCGAAACATGGCCTTTACCTGGCCCGGGCCGGTTTCCTTGAGCACCAGCAGTTCGACCTTGCCGCCAGTAGGTTTTTTGGCAAACAAGCGGGCGGGCACAACCCGGGTATCGTTGACCGCCAGCAGGTCGCCAGGTTCCAGGAAATCCGGCAGATCGGCAAAGGTCTTGTGCAGGATCTGACCGTGATTCAGCACCATCAACCTGGAATTAGTCCTGCGCTGGGAAGGATACTGGGCGATCAATTCCGGTGGCAGGTCATAGTCGTAGTCATCTATGGAATACATGAGTACTAAATATTACCCTGCGTGGTAAAGGCCTGGGCCGTACGTTTCAGGCCTTCCTCAAACGAAACCACCTCGCTAAAACCCAGCACCCGGGCCGAATTTTCGATGGAGGCAAGGCTGATCTTGGGGTCCCCGGGCCTGGGAGGCGTGAATTCCGGTTCTAATTGCGTACCCAGGATCCGGTTCAGCAGTTCCACCAGTTCCAACAGGTCATGTGTCTTGCCGGAGGCAACGTTAAAAGCCCGACCCTGTGCGCCTTCAGCCCCCGATGCCAGGATGTTTGCGTGCACCACGTTTTGCACAAAGGTGAAGTCCCTGGACTGGGTGCCGTCACCGAATATGACGGGCCGTTTCCCCTGTGTCATTAGCGCCAGGAACTTGGGTATGACCGCCGCGTATTGTGAATCCGGGTCCTGCCTGGGACCAAACACGTTGAAATAACGTAAGGCCACGGTTTGTACGTTGAAATACATGTTAAAGACACGGTAATAGAATTCGTTGGTGATCTTGCTGGCTGCATACGGCGATATGGGCAGTGGATAATGGGATTCCTTCTCGGGAAAATCCGTGGTATCACCGTAAACACTTGACGATGAGGCACCTACCAGCCTGCGTACCCCGGAATCGGATGCCGCCTGCAACACGGAAAGTGTACCCATAACGTTGACTTCCGTTGTGCTCCATGGGTCCTCCATGGACAGCGCCACGCTGGCCACCGCTGCCTCGTGGAATACCAACTCGGCACCCTTGAACGCCTTTTTCATGGCCTCCCGGTCACGAATGTCAGCCTGGATAAATTCGATATTGTCGATGACACCGCCCAGGTTTTCCATCTTGCCCGTGGACAGGTTGTCCACCACCCTGACCGTAAAGCCACGGTCCAGCAGGCCTTCGACCAGGTGACTACCAATAAATCCGGCACCTCCTGTAACAACAGCAACAGACATATACCACCTCCAATTTGATTATTTACCAAAGAAATGCTTCCAGTACAAGGACTAAGGCCCAAATTATACTCGACCCGATGCGCTTAATCACAGGAGAATATATTTTTATGATATACTATGACCGCCTTAAAGGGAGGTTGTTATGGATTTCAAGATTACGGTTACAAAGGCTGACCCCCAGCACAAAAACATGGACCTGCTGGTATATCCCGTGGTGCTGGACAAAAAGTCGGTCAGAACTTTTACAGAATGGTTCAGGCAAGGGTTCGGCCAGGACCCGGGTCCCATGGTGACGCTTAACGCCCTGCAAAAGAACAAGGCAGGGATTGTTTTGACCCCCATGCCTGCCCGTGGACCAAAGCGCGTGCTGGTTATTGGCGTGGAGCGTTCAAAGTCGGACGATTTGCAGACCCTGATGGGCGTCTATGCCGGTGCTGCAAAATTTGCTGCTGCAAACGGGGTTACACGCGCAGGTCTGATGGTCATTGGCAAGGCCCGGCCACAAGCGGATGTGCGTGCGGCGGTCATGGGCTTTCTGCTGGCCTCGTACGGCTTTGATACCTTCAAATCCAAAAAGGACCCATCCCGAAAATTGCGTGTCGAATTGTACGCCAGGGGCATGAAGGTCAGGAATACGGAATTGGAGGCATGGACCCGTGTGCTCCAGGCAACCGTGAAGGCGGTATTCATGGCCCGGGATATGGTTCAGACACCGCCAAGCATGATGGACACGGATGCCATGGTCAGGAAGGCCGAGGAACTGGTCTGGCCAGGGAGCATGAGTATAAAGGTCATGCGTAAAAAAGAACTCCTGGACATGGGGGCAAACCTGCTGCTTGCCGTGGGTTCCGGTGGTTCGCACCAACCGGCACTGGTACATATGTCGTACACACCCCCAAACCCCAAGGCCAGCGTCGCCCTGGTGGGCAAGGGCATCACCTATGACGCAGGTGGATACCACCTGAAGCCCAGGGGCTATTTGGAGGACATGAAAGGGGACATGGCAGGTGCAGCAGCGGTGTACGGTGCAATCCGGGCCGCTGCCGAACTGGAATTACCGGTGGAGGTGCATGGCATTGCTGCGATAACGGATAACCTCATATCGGACAAAAGCATGCTGCCCGGTGATGTGTTTACCGCTATGAACGGCAAGACCGTGGAGGTATGGGACACGGATGCGGAAGGCAGGCTGGTCCTGGCCGACGCCTTAACATACGCGGACCGCCTGAAGCCGGACTACATGGTTGACCTGGCCACACTGACCGGTGCCTGCCTGGTTGCGCTGGGCGAGGATGCCGCCGGTTTGTTTACGGAGGACAACGGCCTGGCCAGATTGATGGAACAGGCCTCTGAGGCTACCGGTGAACTGATATGGCGCCTGCCTTTTTATGAATCCATCCGCGAAAAATTGAATTCTGACATAGCGGATATAAAAAATATTGGCGGTCGATGGGGTGGGGCAATCCAGGGTGCCATGTTTCTGCGTGAATTCGTCAACACAAAAAAATGGGCCCACCTGGATATAGCCGGTCCCGCTTTGAGGGATAATGCCAGCGCAATCAGTCCCAAGGGTGGTTCCGGCTTCGGAGTTGCCTTACTGGTGGATTTCCTGGCCCGCCTGGGTGAAGGCTGAGGCCAAAAGCGCCTGAATTTCCCATTTCCGTCCCCACTGCGACCGGGCCAGCGGCCTGGGTCACAAGCAGGCGAGGCCGAGGGTGTTGAAAAAGTCCCCCCTGGGATCGCCGGCTTCCAGCCGGCATTCTTAAATGGCTTTAAAAGCAATATGTTACAAAACGATCGAGATCTCAGATTTGCTTCGAAACCAATCAAATCAACACCCTCGAGGCCGCCTGCGCTCCACGGCCTTCGTTACAATCGGGATCCACACTGCCACGGCCACTGCCAACGGCCTCGGCCACGGTCAACGGCCTCGGCCACGGTCAACGGCCACGGAGACTGTCTCATGGTTCGTCAAACAAACATATATGGATATCTAATGCCAGTGAAAGTGGCTCGTAAGTATCCATTAAACGGAACTCTATGATGGTTAAAGTTTGATGGACTCGTAAAAAGTCCGATTTTGGTCATTTTAACCTCTGTAACCCTTTGATTTTATTAGATATGGATTTGCCGATTTTGATTTATTACGAGTCCATCAAGTTTGAGTGAAAAATTAAGATAATTTATTGAAATTGTTGACAATTTTCCCTAAATTTGCTATTCTGAATCTGCCTTGGAACCTTGAAAAGGAGAAGATGTGTCAAGGATTATAACAGATGAACGACATCAATTATGGTAATTCCCACCCAGCATAGATGATTTGATACCAGCGGAACATCCGGCCCGGCTTATATATCTCCTTGTGAAAGAGATGGATTTGGAGGAGATGGGTTTTAAAATTCTGTCAACAGATGGAGCGGGAGGAGTCAAATATGACGAGAAGATACTGATAAGGCTGTACATATACGCCTATTACCGAAAAGTTACGAGTTACAGGGCAATTGAGCAACTGGCAAGAGAGAATCTT
>WGCQ01000035.1 GCA_015493765.1 Deltaproteobacteria bacterium | reverse complement strand
CCGCGGGTATTGTGTAGGCTTCCCTTGCCATGAGACGGGTACTAAAAAGCCTGGCCACGTTGATGTTCATGACAGGCCTGGTGTACCCGTATATACACCTGGGCCTGCGCCCTCACCGCTACTGCCCGTATCACCATGCTTTCGAGCCGGTGGACCCGGACCAGGAAAACGGTCCTACCCACAACCCGGGGCCGGGCGCACCCAATCACAAAAAGTGTCCGTTTGCGCAATTGATCGGCGCGGTTGCAGTTACGACCGTGCCCGTTGTGGCCCCGCTAACTGTCCTGCCAATGGTCAGGCAACGGACATTTGCGGACAGAACGCGGGTATTTTATCAAAAACATCACATCCTGAGGCTGGCCCCAAAGCATTCGCCACCTGCCATGTCTTCCCTGACATAGTTCTTTATTGAAAAGTCATTTTTCGAAAAGGAGGAGACATGAACCTGAAAACAGGTGGTGGAATACTACTATTTGCAGCGGTGTTATGCGTTGTTGTGCCGTTGCATGCACAGGATAAGGGAAACCAGGCAAAAGCCAAAAACGCCAAACAGGGCCAGGCAACCCAGGCCGCAGTGCAAGAAAACAAGGACCAGAACACGGCGCTGTTGCTAAAAATGCAGAAAAAAATCAAGGAGTTGGAGGAAAAACTTAAAAAATTGCAGGACCAGCAGGACGACCTGTCCATCCACCAGATGCAACTGGAAGGCAAGGTGGCTGGTGAGACATCCAGCAAGGCATTTCACCTGAAGGATTTTCACGGGCACAGCAGGTCCCTGCAGGCCCTGGACCCTGAAATATCCGTGGTCGGCGACCTGGCGGGTAAGTTCGTATGGTCCCATGGCAAGGAATACGCGGGTGACAACCGCAGCGGGTTCGATGTGCGTGGCCTGGGTGTGCATTTCCAAAGCGACCTCGACCCGTTTTCCTATTTGAAGGCCGCTATCACGTTTTCCCCGCACGGCGTGGAATTCGGAGAGGGCTACATCGTGTGGACGAACGTGCTCAACGCCATGGATATCATGTTCGGCAAGTTCAGGCAGCAACTGGGCGTGGTCAACCGCTGGCACAAGCACGGCCTGGACCAGTACGACTATCCGTTGATGTTGACAGAGCCCTTTGGTGAGGGCGGATTGAACCAGGTGGGCGTGTCGTTCTTGTTTTTGCTGCCAAAGATCACGGCCCAGGTTAACTCCCTGGAGATCCAGGTCACGAACGGCATGAACAAAAAGGCGTTCGCCGGCAAATGGGCCAGCCTGCCCACCACCCTGGTTCACTACAATAATTACTGGGATTTGACCCGTAATACATACCTGCAATTGGGGCTCACCGGCATCCTGGGCTTTAACAACCACCGTGGCGAGGTGAAATCCACGCCGCAAAAACTGTTCCTGGACCCTGCATTGACGCACCCGTTCGTGCTGTACGACCCCAAAGGCAACGTGGTGCCCCTGACGTTCGGCCCCCAGACGAGGACCACCACGGACGAGTCCTGGCGAGTGACCGCGTTCGGCGGTGCTGACCTGACGATCCAGTGGGAACCGCTGAACCAGGCAAAGTACAAGAACTTTCTGTGGCGCACGGAATTCCTGTACGGCTACCAGCAACTGGCCCCGGATGCAAAGGGCAACAAGCAGCGCATCCACTGGATGGGCGGGTATTCGTACATCCAGGGCAAGGTGAGTCGCAGTTTTGAAATAGGACTGCGAGGGGACCTGGTCCAGCCCTTTGCACTGCACAACAGCAGGCATTTCATCTTCCAGGTGGTGCCATATATCACGTGGTATGAAAGCCCGTGGGCCCACTTGAGGCTGGAATATGATTACATGAACGGCGACCAGATAAACGCCAGTCACACCGTGCTGTTGCAGGTGGTATTTGCGGCTGGTCCACACAAACACGACCGGTATTGATGGAGGTGACCATGATGGGCAAGTATGTTTCGAGATTATTCTTTGCGGCTTTGCTGGTGCTGGCCGCTTTCGTGCCTGGCCGGGCCATGGCGAAAAAACTGTACGTGGTGGCCGCAAATCCCACGTATGCGGACATGGTAAAGTATGTGGCCGGCAACCTGGTACGTGTTGATTACATCACCAAGGGCGACGAGGATCCGCATTTCGTGCGGCCAAAACCGAGTTTCGCAGTGATGCTGTCCAAGGCCGACGTGTTCGTAGCCACCGGTTTGGACCTGGAGTTGTGGGCACCCAGCCTGATCGACAAGTCCATGAACGGTCGAATCCGCCAGGGCCAACCCGGTTACGTGGCCGTGTATGACGGTATCAAACTCCTGCAGATCCCGGATGCTGCCACCCGTTCCCAGGGCGGTGTCCACCTGTTCGGCAACCCGCATATCCACACGAGTCCCATGAACGCCAAGATCATCGTCAAAAACATCGCCATAGGGCTGTGCAAAAACGACCCGGACCACTGCGACACGTACAAGGCCAACTACAAGCGGTTCGCACACGAAATCGATGTCCACATGTTCGGCAAGAAACTGCTGCAATTGCTGGGCAGTGACACGCTGACGCAACTGGCCGTGCAGGGTAAACTGGTGCCGTTTTTGAAATCGCACAACTTCCGCGGCAAGCCCCTGGCAGCCTACGCGGGCGGCTGGGTAAAAAAGGCCATGCCCCTGTGGGGCCAGAAGATGGTCACGTACCACGAAAACTGGATCTATTTTGCCACGGTCTTCGGGATCCACATCGTACGGGAGGTGGAACCCAAGCCCGCAATCCCGCCGTCGCCCAAGGACATCGAGAAATTGATCAAGACCATGAAAAACGAGCACGTCCCGGTGATATTTGCCGCCAACTTCTATGACGAGGCCAAGATCCGCCGGGTGTGCGCTGCCGTGCACGCAGTGCCAGTGATCGTGGCATTCATGGACTACGGCAAACCGGGGATCGACTCCTACTTCAAACTGGTGGACAGTTGGATCGACGGCCTTCTGGCCGGTTACAAGAAGGCAGGTGTATTGAAATGATGACGCACATAAGCCCGGTCGCGCTGATGACCGTACCGTTTCTGGAGTGTCTCGTGCTGGTAGGCATCCACTCGTACCTGGGGCTGCACGTGATCCGCAGGCAGGTGATCTTTGTGGACCTCAGCCTGGCCCAAATCGCGGCCCTCGGTACGACCGTGGGCTTTTTGCTGGGCATACACCCGCATAGTTTCGGGGCATTCTGGTTTTCCATGTCCTTTACGTTCCTGGGCGCCGCCATATTCGCCCTGACAAGGGGGCGCAAGAGCAACATACCCCAGGAGGCGGTCATAGGGATCGTGTATGCCATTGCCGCGGCCCTGGTGGTGCTGGTCATTGACCGCGCCCCCCACGGTGCCGAACACATAAAGGAAATGCTGACCGGTAATATCCTGTGGGTCAAAAAGGCCGAGGTCCTGCGTGCTGCCATTGCCTACTCGGCGGTCGGCATCTTTCACTACATATTCCGGGACAAGTTCCTGTTGATCACCCGCGACGCCGAGTTGGCCCGTGTCAAGGGCCTGAACATCCCGTTCTGGGATTTCCTGTTTTACACGTCCTTCGGTTTTGTAATCACCTTTTCCGTGAATACCGCGGGCGTGTTGCTGGTTTTTGTGTTCCTGATCGTGCCCGCTGCAATCGGCGTATCCATCACCACCAGTTTCCGCAAGCAGTTGATCCTGGGCTGGGTGCTTGGCACCATTGTCAGCATGGTGGGCCTGGCCCTGAGTTACTGGCTGGACCTGCCCAGCGGCCCTGCGGTGGTCGCATTTTACGGCCTGGTCTTGCTGCTCGTGGGTCTGGCCTTGTACGTGGTCAGAAATAGGCATCCCTTGAGGGCACTGCGCAACCTGTTGATCGGTATCGTGGTGTTAATCGGGATCATCGGCTATTTCTGGGGCCTGAAGGCGATCATGCTGTCGCACCCGGGATGGGCCAGGGGCGAGTACTCCGTGAACATCAAGGCCGACGAACCAAAGAAGCCTGTGCACAAAAAGGAGGCCAGGACCCTGGCCATGGCCCAGAAACTGGACAGCCTGGACATCGATTCGAAAAAGGCGTTTGTGGACAAGGTATCCGATCCAGCCGTTTTGAGAGCCATGTTCCAGAAGGTTACACACCCCGGCAGCAAGTTGCGTGTCGCCCAGCGCCTGACAGACATCGACAAGGTTTCGGGTGCAAAACTGCTGGTGAAACTGGCCGGCGATGCAAAGATGCCCCTGATGATGCGCTATGACGCCATGGACAGCCTGTCCAAGGCCTGCGGCAAGAAACTGGGCGACCCGACCAAGGCAGCGGATATCCATGCGGCAAAGAAATGCGTGGACAGCCTGGGCACTCAGGCGCATAGCAAAGCCCAACCACGTCAATCAAATTGATGATCCAGGTAGCCTGGTGCATATACAAGTACGCGTTCCAAAACCGTGCCTTGCATTCAGGATTCCTACTGTACCAGGACCCGGACCTGTTTTGTCACGGTCCAAAATTACCTGACCAAATTCGGAAGCCGAGCGCTGCAAACGGCCCATCTGCTTCGTCGTTATCACCTGTGTATGCTCGACGTACCGCCAACGCCTCCGCTCAAACAGGCTTAACTCCGCGTATCTGAACCCATTTCTGCAACCTTTATCCTCAAATTTGACAGGTAATTTTGGGAAAACACCCCCCGCCCACACTCTGTCACTACCAAAAATAGCCGGGTCCTGTTTACACATGTTATTCAAGGGATTACAATACCCTGAAACGGGCCCGTGGCCTTTATGAATGAGACGAAGATGTATCGATACGGAATACTGGCAATTCTGGTCCTTGCAGCTTGTACCGATGTAAACTGGCAGAGTGCAAAGACAAGGTGTCCCTGCGTAAACGGATGGCATTGCGAGGAGGGTGTCTGTGTATCCAACCAGGCCTCCGGGCATGATGTTCTTATAGTAGAGGACATGCAGACCGGGTCTGATCAGTGGAAGGATACCATTTTGGAGGATGGGGACATGGCCCTTGATGAAGGAGTGGAGGAGGATGTAAGCAGTTGTGTTCCGAAGACGTGCCAGGACCTGGGCAAGAAATGCGGCAAATGGGATGACGGATGCGGGGCACAGGTCGATTGCGGGGGGTGCGGTGAACACCAGGTGTGCCAGGCAGGCAAATGTGTTGCCCAGCCGTGGTGCGGTGACGGGGAATGCAACGGTTCGGAGGATTGCGGAAGCTGCACAGGTGACTGCAAGTGTGACAAGGGACAGGTGTGCTACGACAACGCGTGCTGTACACCAAAGGCGTGCCAGGACCTGGGCAAGAAATGCGGCAAATGGGATGACGGATGCGGGAAACAGGTCGATTGCGGGGGGTGCGGTGAACATCAGGTGTGCCAGGCAGGCAAATGTGTTGCCCAGCCATGGTGCGGTGACGGCGAGTGTAACGGTTCGGAGGATTGCGGCACCTGTCCCGGTG
>WGCQ01000034.1 GCA_015493765.1 Deltaproteobacteria bacterium | reverse complement strand
TCTTAATCTGTTTCTGCCAGTCCTTCAGCCTTGATGCTTTCCACCGCGAGCCTGTGGAAGTGCGCTTGCAAGGCCTTGATCACCTCGTCCAGGTCGCCGTCCATGACCTGGTCCAGTTTATACAAGGTCAGGCCTACCCTGTGGTCAGTCAGCCGGTTTTGCGGAAAATTGTACGTCCTGACCTTTTCACTGCGATCACCGCTTCCCACCTGGGTCTTGCGTTCAAGGGCCATGCGGGCCTCCTGCTCTTCCCGTTCCTTTTGGTACAAGCGGGAACGCAGCACGGCCAGGGCCTTGGCCTTGTTCTGATGCTGCGACCGTTCATCCTGGCACGTCACCACGAAACCGGTTGGTATGTGGGTAATGCGGACCGCGGAATCCGTGCGATTTACGTGTTGTCCCCCAGCCCCCGAGGACCTGAATACGTCCACCTGTATATCCTCGGGCCGGATTTCAACGTCCACGTCCTCAACCTCCGGCATGACTGCCACGGTGACCGCGGATGTATGGATCCTGCCTCCGGCCTCTGTTTTCGGGACGCGTTGTACGCGGTGTGTCCCGCTTTCATACTTCAAGAAACTGTACACCCGTTTGCCCGATACCTGCGCAATCACCTCCTTGACCCCGCCCAGGCCGGTCGAGTTCATGCTAACGATCTCTATCTGCCAGCCTTTCTGCGCGGCATAACGTGTGTACATGCGCAGCAGTTCAGCGGCAAACAGCGCCGCCTCCTCGCCGCCCGTACCAGCCCTGATCTCCAGAAAGATGTTTTTTTTGTCCATGGGGTCAGGCGGCACGGCCAGCTTGTACAGGTGCTCTTCCAGCAACTCCATTTGTTGTTTCAATTCATCGATTTCTTCCTGGGCCAGTTCCCTCATCTCGTTGTCATGCAACATTTCCTGGGCATCCTCGAGCGCCGCCTGCATGGCCCGGTATTTCCGCCATCCCCGGACCTGCTCCTCCAACTGGGCCCTTTCCCTGGCAATCGCCGCACTTTTTTCCACGTCCGAGTACACGGCCGGGTCCTCCAACCGGCGTCCGAGTTCCTCGTATCGTTGCTCCGCCTCGCTAAATCGTTTTTCCAGTTCCGGAATCATTGGGTGTCTGCCTGTTTTGCCTGGACCTGTGGACAAAAAACCGCCTTGAACCTGGCCAGAAAATCATCAAAATCCTGGAATGATGCCTCCTGTTCGCGGCACCCCCTGCATTCACCACACAACAAGGCCGCACGCAGGGCCGCGGCACCGACCTCCTGCTGGTCCGTGTCAGGCCTGCGGGTCGTGAAGTGCAGTTGCAGCCACTTGCCAGGGGCCGCCATGATTCTGCCGTACCACTTGTCCATGTGGTTGAAAGCAAAACGGATTACCTCGTATGAAAGTGATGCCACCGGGAACACCAGGAGCAATTTACCCAGCACCACTGCCAGGTTGTTGAGTATGTTGTTACCGGATACCCTTGGCATGAATGGAAATACTGCTGCGAATACCAGCACGGACACCAGTATCACCACGAATATCAGCGATGTCCCACACCTGGGGTGGGCCGTGGTAAATCGCTCCATGTTTTCAGGCAACAGGTCAAGCCCCGCCTCGAATGCGTGGACCGCCTGGTGTTCCGCACCGTGGTATTGAAATACCCGCCTCACGTCCTTCATCATCAATATTATTTCCAGGTATCCCAGCAAAATCAACACCTTAAATCCGCCTTCGATTAACTGGAACCCTGCGGACTGCCCGCTTTTCAGGGATGCGACCCCAAACAGGTCACCCAGCAACAGGGTCAAGAAATGTGGCAGGACCACAAAGACCCCAAGCCCTATCAGCACGGAAACAATCAATGTGCCTGTAACCGCGGCCCTGCCCGCCAGGCTCTGCACGGCTTTCGTGTCACCGCTGGCCCGGTCCGCTGAATATTGCAAGGCCGAGACCCCGTCGAACATGGTTTCCAGCAGTATAATCCCCCCGCGGACAAAGGGCTTTGAAAGGATTTTTAACCGATCCATCATTGACGTGGATGGTTTGACCAGTACCGTGATACCATGGTCAGGTGTACGCACGGCAACGCTGGTTGCGCCGGGTGCCCTCATCATGACACCCTCGATAACGGCCTGGCCACCAGCGCGGCGTGGGGCGGGTTTGGCAGCCATGATTATTTGCGGCCGTACTTCCTCTGGAACTTCTCGATGGTTCCCTCTGTGTCCATCAGTTTTTGCTTGCCCGTAAAGAACGGGTGGCACGCGGAACAGATATCGACCTTGAAATCCTTGCCATAGGTCGAACGCGTAACAAACGTGTTACCACAAGCACACGTGACTGTAACCAGTTTGTATTCAGGATGAATACCTTTTTTCATTTTTTTCTCCAACAGAGACCTGCCAAAAGCGCATAATTATATCACAAAACCCTTGTCTAATCAACCGGTAATTTGGCGTTGGTTCTAACAACTTGATAATTCAACTCTTTTTTGTTAGCGTTCAATAATCGAAACTATTTTCAGTCCATTTTTGACCCTGATGCCCTATCAAAGGCACACGCATGGACAAGTTGGCAGTCCCAAAACGGGCACACAGGTAGAGAAGCACCCAATTTGTCCATTGCCCGGATTACAAGGCTTATGACCACAATAATCACCTCCACCCCCGCATTTACCGCCTGTACACGTCGTATCCACCGTGCATACGTCGTCGTCGTCACAGCTCATGCCGTCGTTGTACGTGTAATCGCATGCCCCGGTTTGAGGATTGCATTTGCCGTTGACTTTGCAAGGAGGATTGTTGGGGCACTGCTTGGGGCTGCCACGCTGGCACTGGCCGTTCAGGCAGTGGTCGTCCTCTGTGCAGGGGTTGCCGTCGTCACACGGTGCGCTGTTGTTTCTGTGAATGCACTTGCCGGTGCTGGGGTCGCAACTGTCGTCCGTGCATGGATTGCCATCGTCACAGTTCTTTTTTACGCCTCCAACGCATTTTCCGTTTGCGCAATGGTCCCCGGTGGTACACAGGTTGCCATCGTCGCACTTTACGCCCGACAGCGGGGCATACACGCAGCCGTTGGTCGATGGGTCGCACTTGTCCTCCGTGCACGGGTCCCCGTCATAACAGGTGTCTTCGTCAGTTTGCCCATCGCAGTTATTGTCCAGGCCGTCACATTTTTCAGGTCCCGGTTTAGGCGCATTACATTCCACGATCTGGCCGTCCACGCATTTTCCCGTACCCGTACACGTGCCGTAGTCGTTTTTCTTTACGCAGGGCACCTTGCTGAGGCCGTCGTCCGTCAATCCGTTGCAATCGTCATCGATCTTGTTGCATTCCTCCGGTTTTGGTGTCTTTGCGTCGCACTTGCTGAGTCCGGTTTGCGTGCATGTACGTGTGCCCATGCACTTGCCAGCATCGTTTTTGACGTAACACTTGGTTGAGAGGCTCAGGGCAATGGCACGTTTGCTGCATTCGCATTTCCCGGATATGGGCACGCATTGTTTTTTCACCCCCTGCGGCAGGGACACGTCCTTGCACTGGTAGCCGTCGGGACAGTCGCTGTTCGTGCAATCCCCTCCACAGAAACTGCCGTCAGCCCCCATCGGTATGCAGCCGGCCCCACCGGCACTCATGTCCGTATTACAGTCTGCCGCGGTGTTACACGGGTCGCACAGGGTCAAGAACCTGGGCAGGCATACAAACACATCGTCACCAGACCAGTTTATGCTCTTGCAGGCCCACCCGGCAGGACAACTCTCCATGCAGAATTCAGTGCACACCTTGCCATCCCGGCTGTCGATGCATATGCCACTCTGGCAATCCGAATTGTCATTGCACTGCCAGCCCAGGCGGCCCTTTTTAGGCCCGCTATCACCCACCACATCCGCTGCGTCATTGTATGAATCAGATGAATCAGCACCACCGTCAGCAATACCGGGGTTGTCCGTGCCAGGAAACTCGCCTTTTGTCACGTCGGACACGCCTTCCTGTCCGTCTGCCTGGTCTGATGTTAGAATGTCCGTCTGGTTGCCAGGGGTGGCCTTGTTTCCACCGCAGCCCAAGGCAAAAATCGTACCAATTGCAAGCAAAAACACAAACCGTTTCATGGTTCACCTCCACTAAACCGCAGGAAAGAGGACCTTTTATCCTGTTGTGTCAATAACCACACCTTTCCTGCATCCTGCCACACACATATTATAAAGAATCATGGAAAAAAATAAAGGTTATCTTTCCCCGAGGAATCTTTGATGTGAGGTTATTTTTAGAACACGTTATTCATCAAACCGTTACAAAAACATGGTTCAAAATCATCAATTCTGACAAAACGCAGATGGGATTGGGATAAGCACCTGGTAGTCATAGCGACGCATTTACCTGTATTTATAGCGTTTTTTGAATTGCAAAATTTTTTGTTGATATGCGATGCATATCAGGGTTTGGGCCCGGCAGGCAGGGATGTAAGATTTAAAATATGCAAAGGCATGTCACAGTGGCTCGGGGTCGGTGTCGCCCGCAAGGGGTCTCGTACCGACCCCCTCGCCCAGCATATTTTGTATAGGATGATGGGCCAGTCGTCAGG
>WGCQ01000033.1 GCA_015493765.1 Deltaproteobacteria bacterium | reverse complement strand
TTATCATGTAGCATAAAGGGGCACATGGACGATGAGGATATCAGTGAAACAAAAGATTTTTATAATTCTGACGATGGTTGGCATAGTATGGCTCCCTGTCGGCATCGCGTATGCACAACAGACCAACCAGCCCCAGGTCCCCACACAAGTGCCGGCAAACCAAGCAAAAAAAACAGACAACAAGGCGCAGGCCAGGGTGTTTTACCAGCAGGGGCAACAGGCATACCAGTCAGGCGACTATGCAAAGGCGATCAAGTCGTTTGAAAAATCGTACAAATTGTTTTCACATCCGAACATCCTGTACAATATTGCAAAGGCCTATGAAAAACTGGCAAAGTACCATAAGGCCATAGAGTACTACAAAAAATACCTGGCCAGGTACCAGGAGTTCTTTTTCAAGCCTGCACCGGAGGCCGCAGATGTCAAGGAAACCATACGGGTATTAAAAGAAAAGGCATATCAGGCCCTGCCAGAGGTCACAATCAGTTCAAAACCCAAGGGAGCGGCCGTGTATATTGACAACCCCAAGGCAATCCTGGGCCAGACACCGTTCAGCACACACCTGAAGGCGGGTACACACACCCTGTGGATGAAAAAACGGGGCTATGAACCGTTTAAAACCGCCTTCATCGTGGGCAAGACCAACCTGCAATTGGAATTTTCCCTTCAGGAATCCAGGCAGTTTGCATTTTTAACATTCAAGTCTAACATACCGGGTGCCCAGATATTCGTGGACGGCAAGGTGGTGGGTATTACACCGTTTAACGGGAAAATACCCGTAAAGCCAGGACGACACCAGGTGGCATTTGCCAAGGACGGCTATAACCGGGTATCCCAGGTGGTCTATCTGCAAACGGGCCACACAAAAAAAGTACAGGCCAGTATGTTCCTGCTGCACCCGCCGTTTTCGTGGCGCGGGTACACCGGGATTACATTGATGGTGCTGGGCGCCGGTGCCATTGCGGTATCCGCTTTTTATTTCCGGGATGTGGCCAACGACTACTATCCTGGCACAACTTATTATAACCAGTTCAGGAATTACACTTACATCGGCTACGGGGCAGGTGGTGCGTTGCTGGGTGCCGGGACCGGGTTGCTGATATGGGAATTCACCAGGCGCGCCACGAGTCCCACGGCATCCAGGCAGCCTTTTATGCCTGTTGCGATAACACCGACCGGCGTGGCGGCAAGGATCAGATTTTGAGGGGTAACATAATGAAAACCAGGCTATCCGTATTGGCAATGTTTGTCCTGTTTGCCTGTGTGACGGGCAAACCCATACCCAAGGTTACGCCCTCGGTGCTGGTAAAGGGCGGGACCTTTGTGTTTGGGTCGTCCAGGCCATGTAAAGAGGAGTTTACGTGCTCTGACATAGTGGGCAGTTCCAGAATGATCAAGGCCATATTTCCGCCCATGGAGGTGACGCTGAATGATTTTTATATCGACGCCCACGAGGTTACAAACGCCCAATACCAGTATTGCGTCGAAATGGGGGCCTGCCCGGAACGTAATTTCCAGACCTTTCCCGCGGCCAAGGGCGTGGACTACAACCATGACCCAACGTACAATAATTTCCCGGCAGTGGGTATAACCTATTCCCAGGCGGAGGCCTACTGCGCATTCGTACACAAACGCCTGCCCACGGAGTTCGAGTGGGAACTGGTTGCATCCGGTGACCACCTGGTAAAGGCCGGCGAGGACATTGAAACCGCTGAAAAGGAGAAACTGGAATTTCCTAACGATTACGAACAGCACCCTGAAAGGCATATAAATCCGGCAACCGGTAAGCCCATGCATTTCCGTGATGCAGTAAGCAGTCATTCCTGTAACGGGATACAAATTCCCGAATGCTCCACAGGTTTAATGCCTTCACCTGTGGGCACAAATCAAAACGACGTGGTGCAGATCGGCGGGGGCAAGGTATATGACATGACCGGTAATGTCTCGGAATGGGTCAGGGCGATACCCGTGGAACCGGATGGCGATCACGTGGAGTACGTCAGTTGCGAGGACGATTTGCCTGATACATGTAAGGATCCTCACTGGTATTTTAATTGTGACGCGGTTTACAATGAATGCAAAGACAATTGCAGTGCAACAGATACCAATTGCCTGGACAAATGCCAGTCACAAAATGCCATGTGTAAGGAGGATAGTTCCTCGAACCCGGAATGCAAATCCGATGCAGGGGTCTTTCGCATGTGTAAGGATACGTCCGGCGGCATACCAATCTGTAAGCCCTATTCCAAACCGGTAACCCAGGCACAATTGTTCGAAAGATTCAAGGATAACCACCAGTTACGTACCAAGACCGTGGTCAGGGGCTGTTCTTACGGCAAGAACTGCTGGGGATACCAGGGGAATATATTCGTATGCGGTGCACGTTCATCCACCAGGCATATAATGGAAAGTATCGGCCCGGACGACCCAACCACAAATCCCCAGGTAGGCTTCAGATGCGCATCGGACCTGCAATAACAACACTTTGCCTGTGTATTGCGTTTGCCGGACAGGCCCATGCAGGTGTACCTGCGATGAAAACCTTGCAGACACTGGAACACAGGCTCAGGGCGAAGGATCCGGATGCTGTGGTTGCCGCCATATTCGTCAGGGGAACACGTACGCTCCTTGCCTTGCACCCCGACCGCCTGGTAAAACTGGCATCCGTGACCAAGGTGTTTACCGCTGCTGCGGCGCTCCAGCGCCTGGGACCGGATTACAGGTTCAAAACGAAGGTATTTTTCCGCAAAGCAGGCCACAGACTGTACATACAGGGCACCTGGGACCCATCCCTGAATGACGAGTCCATGCAGGAACTGGCAAAATGCGTACAAAAACATGTCGGCAACGCGGCAGTCCGGGTATTTGTGGTGAAAAACAGGCAACGACACCTGCCATATTGCGGCCCAAAGGACAAAAACGACCATGTTTACGCCTCTGAATCCGCCAGCCTGATGCTAAACCTGAGTGCAGTTAAAATCACGGTTGGTCCGGTTCAAAATAGACAACTAAGGGTTGCAATCCGGCCTGATGCAGGCGATTACTTCAAGGTGGACAAACGTGTACGCATAACACGACGGGGACGCTGGGCCAGGGTGGCAGTAAAAACGCTGAGGGGCGCGGGCCAGACAATAGTCCGCATCAGGGGACGCTTCCCCTTGCGCGCCCATGCACAAAGCGTATTGAAACGGGTCTTTCATCCGGTGTTGTTTGCGGGGTGGGTGTTTACACAAGCCCTGCGACATATTGGTGTGAAAATAATGAAATCCCCTGTTGTTACGACACATGTAAAAGGACGTTTATTGTGTGAGAATACATCGAAACCCTTATCCCAAGTACTGGTCCCAATCCTGCAACACAGTTTAAACCCTGGTGCACAGGCTGTGGCGGATGCGATTGTACCGGCCAGCCAGGTTCGTGCATTGCATGCCATCATTGATGTGTTGTACCAGGCCGGGGTCCGGCGCAATGACGTGTTTTTAAACAACGGGTGCGGGTTGGGCTGCGGAGGTATATCAACGGTCAGGTCCGTGGTAAAGGTCCTGAAGTGGTCCACAACCAGGCCATGGGCCGAGGCGCTGTGGCATGCCCTGCCAAAACCGGGGAAGGGTACTTTAAGGCATCGTTTCCTGGACGGACCTGCGGACTTGAGGGCCAAGACCGGCACACTCGACGATTGCACGGCCCTGGCCGGGGCGTTTAATGACCACCAGGGCAGGCGCATTTTTTTTGCCGTGGTGGTTAACGCCCGAGGTATGGACCGCGTGGCAGTGGTACATGTGGTCAATCGCGTCGTGAAGGCCATTGCAACTGGCCTGTCCACCGGGCGCTGACCGGGGCCGGGACGCAGGGCGGGCTAACGCATGGGCCCTCCCCCGCCGGCACGCCGAGCCAAATCCAGGTCCTGGGACAGACCTGTTCCACCACCAAAGGTCTGTGGGGTTAAACCCCGCGCGCGCTGTCTGACCACCGCGGTCGCCCTGTCAAACGTCC
>WGCQ01000032.1 GCA_015493765.1 Deltaproteobacteria bacterium | reverse complement strand
TTGAAACACAAAGACAATTCAAGATGCCGGCTGACGCCGGCGATCCCAGGGGGGACTTTGTAACACCCTCTGGAAGCCTGCCCTCCACGGTCAACGGCCACGGTCTCGGCCTACGGTCTCGGTCAACCAAAGGCGGGCGGGACGCCCGCGGTACAGGCAGGCGAGGCCGCCTGCGCTCCACGGTCAACGGCCACGGTCTCGGTCAACGGTCACCCCCGTATTCCCCGTTCTATCACACCTCCGCCCAGGACCATGGCCCCGTCATAGAAGACAGCGGACTGTCCAGGTGCCACAGCAAACACGGGCTTGTTAAATTCAACCCTGACCCGGTCGCAACCAATGGGCTGGACCCTGGCCCGGGCCGGCTGCTGGTTCAGGCGGATCTGCACAAGGACATCCAGGGGTCGCCGTGGGCAGGCCATGGACACCCAATTCACCCCGGCAACCATCAAACCCTTGAACATCAATGCCTCACGTGGCCCGACCACAACGGTATTCGTTTCAGGCTCCAATGCGATAACGTAAAGTCGTCCGCCGGATGCCACTCCGATCCCGTGGCGCTGTCCAATGGTAAAACGCTCGATGCCTTGGTGTTTTCCCACCACCCTGCCCTCCAGGTCCTTGATCGGCCCTGGCCTGGGCTTCCCGAACAGGACCGGAAACGTCCTGGGCACGACAAAATCCACGCTCTTGGGACGATGTGCGGATTTCAGGCCAAACCGCATCGCCAATTCACGAACCTGTGCCTTGTCCATTTCAGCCAGCGGAAACATCACCCGGGACAACACTTCCTGGCCCAGGCGATACAAAAAATAACTCTGGTCATGGGCCTGGTCCTGCCCACGCAACAAGGCCCATCGCCCGGCCCCATCCAGGTGCTGCACACGGCAAAAATGACCTGTGGCCAGCATGTCGAATTCACCTGCCACACGCCTTGTCTCCCGGATCAAGGAGTCAAATTTGATGGTTTCATTGCACCTGACGCACGGATTGGGGGTACGGCCCGCAAGGTATTCCCGTTTGAAGTAATCGATCACCTGTGTTTCGAACGCTTCCCGCAGGTCGATCACGAAATGTGGAATCCGTAGGGCCTCTGCCTGTGCCGCGGCGTCCTCCACATCCCGCCGCTGATCAAGGCCATAGCACACTCGCTTTCCCTTGTCCGCAGGTATGTCCCGGCTGGCTGTCAACATGGTTACGCCAAAGCAATCGAAGCCCTGACTCTTCAATAGCACGGCGGTCACCGAGGAATCCACGCCGCCGCTCATGGCCACTGCAACCCGGTATTTTCGTGTCTGCGTCATAAAGGAACTTCCTTGCACCTGAACCACATTCAGTACCTTGTCCTCAAATTTGACAATCGCGGATATGCCGCTCGCAACCCCACCCACACCTGCCAGCCCGAGGCCGGAAAACCGTATTGCGTTTGATAATTCATGTCAAGCATGTTTTGTGCCGCAATCCACAAACTGACCGTGGATACAGGCCTGAATTCCACCCTCGCATTCCACACGTAGTACGTACCAAGCCTGCCCCACTTCAAAGTCTCAGGGTCCTGGTACGGTCGAGGACCGACAATGACCAGGCACATGGAGGCACTAATCCAGGTCCCGGGCCTCGCAACCAGGTTAAAGACTGCCTTGTGTGCCGGCCTGTACTGCAATCGGGCATTTTGCATCCTGTCCGTCCGTCGGGCGAGCAAAAACGTGTAGCCGGCATTAAAATACAGCCAATGCCACGGTCTGATTTCGAAATACGTGGACACCCCCAGCATCCGAGCCTTGCCGATGTTCTGCAACTGGTCCTTGCCGTTGCCCAGGGGGACATCCTCTATCAGGTCTCCAACCTCTGCATCAAATGCCGACACCTGTAGATTCAACATACGCAACGGCCGCCATGAATAATCCAACCCAAAATGCCATGCATGTTCCGGATGCAGGCCCGGGTCAGGTATCCTGACGCCCAGTGCCCCTGAAAAACGTTCGCGCAGCGTAGGGAATCGGGTACGCCGGGCTACGGTAACCTGCAATGCCATGCGTTCGACAGGACGGAACCGGACCGACAGCATAGGGCCGAGTCCAAGCCTGACATCCTGGCCCTGACCTGGCACCTCCACGTCAGCCTGCACCCCCGCCAGCATGAGCCATCGCCTGGAAAAACGCGCCTGCACCTCGGGTCCCACGGTGATCAGCATACGGTGATAGGTCCTTGTACCATTTGTCTTCCAGGTTTCACCGTGGTAATCGTACTGGCTGGACAACCACAGCCTGAAAAGAGTTGGGCCCCATGGCGTTTTTACCCACGAATAACGGAGTCGAATCCTGCCGCCCACGCTGCGGTCATGGTACCACGAATGAAACGCCTTTTTTGTGGTCTGTGTGGTATAGTCGGCGTTATCGAAACTGTCCAACAGGTTATCAAACAAGGCACCGTACAGCAATTCATCCATGTCCAAGGCGTTACTGTACCGACCATGATGCCCCAGGGAAAAATTCGAGTATTCCCAGTCCGTAAAGCGCCAGAATCTCAACCTGGTATCTGTTGTACTGGGCGGCACCCCACGGTTCGCCTTGATATAGTTGGCCCTTGCAAGCAGTTCGTGGCCCTTGGCAAGGTGAACCCTAACGCCTGTACCCAGGTCGTATGCCCCCTTGTCACTGTTATTGCGTAGCCCGCCATCCTCGCTGCGTGTCGGTTTGAACGAGGATGACAGGAAGAAGCCCTGGCTACGTTCCAGCCCGCCGTGCACCAACCAGGCCACAGGCCCTGTACGATACGTGTGAAACCCGTGTAACCGCAATCCACCTGCCCTGCCCTTTTCCAGCATCACCTCGGCCGCAGGCCCATTACCGGGCTTCCTAGTCACAATATTGATCACCCCACCCAGCCCGTCAGGTCCGTATAAAACGGAACCAGGTCCATTCACCACCGTTACATGGTCAACTATCTCCGAGGGCACCATGTTAAGGTCCAATTGCCCGTCGTAAGGGACGTAAGCAGGCGCACCGTCGATCAACACCTTGACCTGGCGCTGGTCGAACCCGCGCAGGTAAAACGTGTATTCCCCCCGTCTGCCCGTGGTGACTTGCAAGGCGGGCAGGAGCCCCAGTGCGTCGGCCACGCTTTTTGCATCCCATCGAACCAGTTCGTCCCGGTCTATCCTGTTTATATTGCGCCTGCGCTTGCCTTCCCTTTCATGTATTACCACGCCAGGCAACTCGTAGATACGGGACTCCGAGCCCTTCAAGTTTTTTTTGTGGTGTTTCGCCTGCGCATGTTTCGCCCATGCCGTCTGCGAAACCGGCAGGAACGCCAGAACCACTGCACATAATCCGGCGTACAGATTTCGTCTAATCCCAATGCCTGTCATCACCCTTTCTTGGTATTTTCATCCTGTAACCGGCCTCGGTATTCAATGACATGTCCATGGCCAGTGTCGCGGTATAACAAAACAACGCCACCGCTGTTTCATGTATGCTGATCTTGTGTTTTTTGTCCTCGGTTAGGTGCCTGGATACCACGGTTTGCAATTCTGGCAACAGATGCATTGCCACTGGCACAGCGGCTGCCAGGCGGGAGATGCCGAGCCTGGCGGCCACCTTTTGTAGCGCCAAATAATCAATGTTCCTGCTGGCCCAGGACGTAAGGGCGAACACGAATGCCCCTCGCAGGACCATGAGTGCGCCAGCATTCAATCCTGCCAAGGAAAATCCGAGCCCCAGTAAGTGGATATCCGTTTTACCCAGCAGCAACCCGCTGCCCACAGCCAGCAGGATGCTGAACAGCCAGAAACGCGGCATCCAGAACCGTTTCAAACTGGTGCGGTCAAACAGGACGAGCCCGGATAACCACAAGGTCAACGCAAGACCTGCCATGACAAGCGTGCCCTTCACCTGGAGGCCAATACACAGCAGGGCCAGGGTTCCCAGCATCTTGTGCCGGTGTCGCAGGGTCATGCCGCCATCCCCTGGGATGCTGCGGATTCCAGCCTGGCCCCGGCCTGCCTGCCGATTTGCCTGCCCGCAATGCCTCCAGCAGCACCAACACCCACGATTACAAACAACAGCACCCACAAGGCCCACCATCCCGCACTGGCGGAAATACCCAACCATCCGGTTGTCTTGTGAAGCAATGCCACGTAGAGGTCTATCACACCCTTGCCGTAAAAGATGTACTGAAACAGGATACCCTGGAATGCGGACCAGGCCGTACACAGGGCACCACTCAGGGCCGATGCAAAGGCGGTACGAGGTGCGATTGACAATGCAATCTCAACGGCCACGGATTCAAAGATGATGGCAATCATGGGGCTCAGTATGATGCCTCCCGGTGATATGGATTTGCACATGGCGGCCACAACCCCGGTGGCAAGACTCAGTCCCCGACGTGGCAGTAATTGCCTTTCGCCCACAAGTATTGCGGCTGCCAGTGCGGACAACAGGATACCGGCAAAAGGGAGCCTCAACGTATGCAGGAATGCGCCCAGGGTAATCTCGATCGTACCCCACAGGGCACCGAATGCGGCGGCAAACGCATAAAACAGGTCTTTCTTTTCGGATTTCGTACCAGGTGCAAGCAAACCGGCACCCGTGGTCCTTGTTGCCATCACGACTCCCAGTCCAGCGACGGAGCGCCTTTCCCCTGCGCGGCGCAATCAGGGCACAGTCCATACACCAGCAACTGCTTGCCCAGGACAGTGGCGCCATCAGGTACGTCAACCCAGGGCATCTCCTGGCCCTTCAGGCAAGTCATACGGCCGCAGGATACACACAAAAAATGTGGGTGGTTTCCAGGGCATCCAACGGATTTTTGCGGCACCGCACAAAAACGCCATACCCCGTCCAGACCCCGTATGCGGCGTACAAGCCCTGCCTTGTGCAGGCTTTCCAGTGTACGGTAGATCGTAACACGGTCAATATGCTCCAATGCCGGCTGTTTCTCCAGTTCCTGGTGAGATAGCGGCTGTCCAGTGGACAGAAGAAATTGCAATACAACCTGCCTGGCCTGAGTACTGCGCAGGCCAACGGAATGTAAGATTTTTGCAGTCTCCATGCAAACCTCCAAAACGCAAGATAGTCTTTTTGCAATCGAATTGCAAGACCGAAATTACCCCAAATTACCTACCAAATTTGAGGACGGGATTAGAATCAGTCTCTACTAATATTGTGTAAATTCAATATGTTACGACACAGGACTAAATATCTTTTGTGTAATATAACGACTTTACACACCCTCATCCTTTGGGCACCACGTCTTTGCCAGTGGTCAAGGTGTCTTCCTTTCGCGTCCTGTCCCAATACCCAGGTCCAACCACTGTCGGGCAGGTGCCTTTACCTTGCACCACCATACCTGTGTTAGTTGTCTTTCCACCGTATGCCGGCCAGTGGCGGTACCATCGCCAAGCGTGTTCAAGGACAGGGCAACAAGGCCGACCAGCACTGATGCAAGGACAAATCCTGATAGTGCCTTAACCGGGTGGTGAATACCGGACAATTCCACGGCAAGGACGATGCCTGCATACGCCAGCAGTATGAACAGCAGGACTTTCCCAACCTGTGGCACGGATGAAAACACCGTAAAATATCCACAGCCACTCAACAGCATTGGTATCACTTCGTGATACAAAGGGTTGCTGACCGTAAACGAGTGATAAAATAAAGTGGATTGCGTAACAAGGACCTGGAACATGGAAAAGATACCAGTAAGCAGGACGGCAAATCGTCCTGCAGCCCACTGGCGTATGTACGTGATGCCTCTTTCAAGGGGTTCCGCCATGAACGGCAGCAGGTCGATCAGGTGCCTTGGGCCTGCCGATGCACCCGCCTTCCAGTCAACAAAGCCGCTGATAATGATCAGGGTGATCAAAAAGATTAAAGCCTTGTCCCATTGTTTTGCAAAGTCCCTTATACCGTGACGTAATGGCTTATAAAACATGGCAAAAGAGAATATCAGAACGGGTGACAGAAAAAATAAACCCCGTTCTGTGGACAGCATCAGGCCGTACAGGCGATGAAGTGTCGGATATTCGAAACCGAACAAACCGGTGCCCATAATCCGCGCAAACCTGGGGTTGAATTTGTGTGAATAGGACATCACAAAAACGCCGCCCAGGACCACAATGTTGTACAATATTTGAAGAAGGACGGTGGGTATATAGCCCGTGAAAAACAGTAATTTCTGGCGCCAGGGCCCGGGCCGTAGCAGTATTACCAAACTGATTGCCGCAACCAGGGCAAAGGCAGGGTATTCCAGTAGGACGGCGGCGCTGACCAGCAACCCGCCCCAAAAGGGGCGTCCGTTTTTGGTTGCAAGCGTATAGCCGGCATACGCAGCAATGCCAGCCGGCAGGATACCGAAAAAAACCGTAGCATACAGGATGAATGGTGTTCCAAGTGCAAACACGGTCAGTACGGCGAAATCGTCCCTGCCTTTGAATAACACGAAGTACAAAAACAACAGTGCCGGCAATGTGACCAACAGGAATGTAAGCATCTGTAGTTCTATCCAGCCCTGTCGAAAGGGATTCAGGAACAACCTGATGACCGGATGCAACATCATGCCCAGTATGGATAGCCCAGGTGCCTTGTCCAAATAGTAATGTCCGTGATATTCGGCAACATCCACATTGGGCACATTATGACCGTCTTTCCAGCCTGGGAACAGGGCCGTAAACACAGGGTCAACGTAGGGTGTGTGCTTTTCACTCCACGCCAGCATTGCCATGTAGCGCAGGAATTCGTTTCCCGGGGCCATGCGCCTGTCATAGTGCTGGAACGATACAAAGGCCGCAATAATCAGGATGGCAACGATGATTTTTCGTTTCATGTTTTACCCCTGGCAATATAACACGGAGACTAAAGGATGGACAAGGTAATTTGGGACCATGCCTCAGAATTGAAAAAGAAATGATTTAAATGTAAACTAAAAACAACTTTGAAAGGAGGATATAAATGGACCTGAAAGAATTTTCCATAGAGGAACTTATGTTAACGGCCATAAAGAGCGAGAAAGAGGCATTGGCAATCTATACCGGCCTGGCCGATAAAATTGAAAACGCCGTATTGAAAGACCTTCTGAAAGACCTTGCCAAAGAAGAGGAAAAACACGCTGACTATTTGACAGAAGCCTACAAAGGATTATTTCCGCAAAAGGAGATATTGCTTCCGAATACGACAAAGGTTCCTCTTCCGTCGATCCATATTGAACATGAAATGGTACACCTTAGCGAGATCATGAACCAGGCAATGCAGGCTGAACTATCTGCCCATGAATTCTATGCAGCCCTGTCAGAAAGGTTCTATAGTGATCATGACATAAAAAAGATGCTGTTAAAACTTTCGGAAATGGAATTGAAGCATTACGAAATTTTAAAGAGGGAAAAAGAGAATCTGCAAAATACAGAAGATGCATCTATTTACTGGGATATGCTCCATATTGGCGTGTAGATGTCATCAATATTGGACGGAGACCCCCGGGTTCGCAAATTAATCCTCTAACACCTAAATTACCTTTACACTATCCCAAAATGATGTAAACTTGAATCCGCCTTAATCTGCCTTAAAAGGAGACGGCTATGGCGGTGTCTATCGTATTGGCAAGTGCTTCACCCAGAAGAAAAGAATTACTGGAAAGGTGCGGTTTTTCCGTAAAGATCACGCCTGCCGAGATCGAGGAAGTGCCCATGGAGGGCGAATCCCCGGACAATTACGTGAAACGCATGGCCCGGGCCAAAACCCTGGCCACCGTGGAGCGTGTCAGGCAAACCCTGTATCCTGAAAAACATGTGCCCAATTCCATGCTTGACGCGCCGGTCAGGTGGGTGCTGGGTGCTGATACCGCGGTGGTACTGGAAGGCCAGATCATCGGCAAACCCAGGGACCCGGAGGATGCAGCGGCCATGTTGGAGGCCTTGTCAGGACGTACCCACATAGTGATGACCGGATTCTGCCTGTACGACATGTACAAAAACAAGGAGGGATTGCAGGCCGTTACCACCGAGGTACATATGAAGGTACTTAGCCACGGGGAAATCGAAAAATACGTGGCCTCCGGCGAGGGACTGGACAAGGCGGGCGGCTATGCGATCCAGGGCGTTGGGGCATACATGATTGACAGCATCAACGGGTCCTACACGAACGTGGTGGGCCTCCCGCTGGCCCAGGTGGTGGAAATGATGCAGGAAATGGGTGCCAAGGAGGTACTGCCCTTTTGATGTCTGAACAGGATTTGAACAAAAATTTGTCAGTGGTCCGGAGCAGGATCAATGCGGCATGCCAAAGGAGTGGTCGGCCCCCCAACACAGTACGCCTGGTGGGTGTTACCAAAACAAAGCCCGTGGATATGGTCATCCAGGCCATCAATGCCGACCTGACCGACCTGGGTGAAAACTACGTGCAGGAATTCCAGGCAAAATACGAACAGGTGGCTGCCGCAGGTTACAGGCCAACGTGGCATTTCATAGGTCAATTGCAGACCAAAAAGGTGAAATACCTGAATAACCGGGTACAGTGGATCCATTCCCTGGACCGCGAACGCGTGCTGAACGAAATCGAACGGCGCTTTGAACGCCCGGTAAACTGCCTGATCGAGGTGAATATAGGCGAGGAACCTGAAAAAGGCGGCATTGCGCCGGGGGACCTGAACGAATTCGCCCTGGCGGCTGCGGCCCGGTCGAAATGCGTGCTTCGGGGCCTGATGTGCGTGCCACCGGCGGTAGATGACCCGGAGGATGCCAGGCCGTTTTTCAGGGACCTGACACGGCTGTTCCGGGAAATGAAGGCCTTTCTGGAAGCCAGGGACGTGGATACATCCCTGGTTACAGAGCTGTCCATGGGTATGAGCCATGATTTCGAACAGGCGATCGAGGAAGGTGCCACCATGGTACGCGTTGGAACCGCCATATTCGGAGCCCGCCTGTGACCTCGAGTTGGGATGCCTACGTCAAAAGACTTGCGGCTGCAGGCAGGATTTTGTTCCTGGCCACATTGATGGGCCTGGTTTTCCTGTACACGCTGCGGCCCAACTGGTCCATTGACATCTACTGGCACATCAAGGTGGGTGAATGGATCATCCAGCACGGGACGATCCCTCATACGGACATCTTTTCCGCGGTGGACCCCACCAGGCCCTGGACCCCATTCCAGTGGCTCTACGAGGTGCTGTGCTACCTGGTGGATCGCGGGTTGGGTTTCTTCTGGTTGAAGCCCTTGCACGGCCTGCTTTATGTGACTGGATTCCTGTTGTTTTACCGCTTTTTCAGGAAAAACACGTCCAAACCCGGTTATGCCCTGTTTTTCCTGACCGTGTTGGTATTCCTGTCCGAAGACCGCATCAGGCTGCGGCCCGAGGCATTCAACACACTGTTTCTGGGCATGGTGTTTCCTTACGTGCTGGCCCCCCCTCGCAAGACATCGCCAAGGGAACTGGCCGTGCTGTTCACCGTGGCCCTGTTATGGGGCAACATCCACGCAGGTGGCGCCCTGATGCTGCCGATCCTGTTCGGCGGCGTACTGATTGGCCGTCTGGTATCAAGGGCCATGGGCCAGGACATCGACTGGAAGCCTGACCTGTACCGGTTCCTGGCCTCCACTGCCATCCTGCTGGTGCTGCCGGGTTTCATCCGCGGGGTTTACACCGCATTTTTCATGTACTCGCACTCCTATGCACTGATCCCCGAGTGGCATCCACCGATTGCGTATTTCGACCCTGCCATGGTTGGCAAGATATCGGGACACCACGTGGTTGACGGCGCCCTGCCGTACCTCACGGCCATTGCCACCTATGTCGGAGTATCCCTGGTCCTGGTACGCCGAGGCCTGCGCGATACCTTACGCACAATAGACGGTGGGGAACTAATCATTGCCCTGGGACTGGCGCTCCTGTCAATCAAGAGCTGCCGCTTCATATTCTTTGCCGTGATTCCATTGTTCCTGATGGCAAAATGGTGGCTGTTTCCCAGGCTGAAAGGACACGCCGAATACTACACGCGGGTTGCCATGGGCCTGCTGATCGTGCTGGGCCTGATGCTGTCCTTTGAATACAACATCCTGATTCAGCAACACGGGCTCAGGCATGCCATTGCCAACATCAGCCGAAACCACGAGGCCGGACGGTTTCCGCAAAAGGCCTGCGATGCCATGGTGGAAATGGGGCTGCACGGACGGATATTCCATTACACCGAATGGGGTGGCTACCTGTTGTGGCGGTTGTATCCGGATTGCAGGGTATTCACGGATGGACGCGGTAATTTTACACCTGCCGAAATGAAGGACCTGGTTGCCACCCACCGGATATACGAACGGGAACAGGCCTTGGAAACGGCATGGAAAAAATACCACTTTGATATCGTGATCTTTCCCCCGCCCATGTTTCCCCTGCTCACGTGGGACCACAGCAAGTGGATATTTATCTATGGCAACAGCACGGCGGAGGTGTTTTTGCGCAATTCACCGGCCAACAGGCAAAATATCGGGCGTGTACTGCACTACTGGCGGGTGATGGGCCTGGTCTTCAAAGGAAACGACCCCAGGTCATTCGAGCGCGCATACCTGGACATGCTGTCCTATCGTAATTTCAGCCAGCCAGCCGTACAAAAAAGGCTGAAACGCGCAAACGCGATGATTGAATCCGATAATCCCAAGGTCCGCCTGGAGGGGCTGATGGACAAAGGATTCATCTATTTCACCGCGCGCAGGTACGATACCGCCGCCTATATCTTCAAAAAGGCATTGCAACTGCCGATCCCCAACCCAGTGGCCGTGATCTACCTGGCCTGGTCGTACTACAATGCAGACCACCTGGCCCAGGCCAAAGACGTGTTGTCACGATACTTTCCACCCGGATTTCCCAAGCCGCGGCTGGGCTACAGCATGCGACGCATAGCCGACCTCATGGCCGGTCACCTGGGACTGCCGTCCATTTTCAATACAAAACGCTCAAAGGCACTATTCAAGGCACCAAGACGCCCTGTAAAGAGCCAGCCCTTCGTAGGAAAATAAAAAAAATGAAAAAAATTGTGATTTATCCTTGACAAATCAGGTTAAAGTTTCTAAAGTTTAGTGGTTAAACCACTTGGCGGTGATTTATGAAAATACAAGAAGTCAAAAAACTTAGCATTTCCTCCCAGATCGCCATGCAACTGCGTGGCATGATCCTGAACGGACAGATTCAACCAGGCACCAAACTCCCGTCAGAACGGGAACTGGCCGCCAGTTTCGGCACCAACCGCAACACCTTGCGGGAGGCCATAAGGGTCCTGGAGGAGGAGGGATTGATCGATGTACGGCAGGGCGGCGGCATGATGGTCCAGGACTGGCGCATGACCGGTGGCATAGGGCTGCTGCCACACGTGTTGACACTAATGGACAACACGGAGGAAAAACTCGGGTTCCTGGTGGATACGCTGAAGGTCAGGCGGCTGGCCCTGGGCATGGTGGTGCGCATGGCAGCCGAAAATTGCACCACCTCGTCACACGCCATGCTGCAAGCCGCACTGGACAGGGCCAGGGACGCCATGCAAGACAAGGATGACCCGGTGGATGCGGACATAAATTTCTATCAAACCCTGGTCCGTATTGGAAACTCCATGGTGTTGACCTGGCTGACGAATACGGTCATGGCCATCACCAGGCAGGTTGCACAGGATGCCAGGCCCTTGTGGGTGATGGACCAGGCCTATATCGACGGACTTAAAAATGTTATGGATGCCGTGTGTTCAGGCGACCCTGATAAGGCTCAAAAAGTACTTGAGTCACACCTGAAACACAGCGATGATATGGTTGAAAATATCCTTAGGGAGGGCTCCTATGAGTAAGTACAAAAAGGTACTGATTACCGGTGCCGGAGGGTTCATCGGCAGCCACGTGGTGGAAGCCGCAAAGGAAAAAGGGCTTGAGGTACGGGCCACTGACCTGTCCGCCACCCTGGAAACGGACCATCCGATTCGCAAATACAACGCGATGGCGGCAAAAAAGGCTGCTGACGAGGTCCTGCCCGGTGACATTACAAACCCGGATGACGTGAAAAAGATGGTCCGGGGTGTGGATGCAATCATCCACGTGGCATCGGTGTTTTCATACACCACGCCCTGGGATATCCTGTACAAGGTCAACGTGGAAGGTACCAGGCAACTACTGAATGCGGCGTCGGCGGAGG
Source organism: Deltaproteobacteria bacterium (assembly GCA_015493765.1). Classification (GTDB taxonomy): domain Bacteria; phylum Myxococcota_A; class UBA9042; order DTJE01; family S145-11; genus S145-11. Next base: position 20,973 of record WGCQ01000032.1, on the reverse strand, counting down.
GCGTCAAACGGGTCGTGGCAATAGGGGCAGGCGGCGTGTACGGCATCCCCATGAAAATGCCCATCACCGAGGAGGACCCGCCGAACCCGCCGAACGCTTACCTGCGCTCCAAGTGGTTCGAGGAGTGGCTGGTGATGATTTCTGCAAAAAAACTGGGCTACAGTTACGCGATCCTTCGACCCACAACGGTTTACGGTCCTCGCCAGAGCTACGGCGGTGTACAGATACTGGAACTGGGTGCAAATAACAAGGTCGTCAGCATTCCATCCAACTTCACGGCCCGGGTACCGTTCATACACGTTCGGGATGTGGCTGGCGCCGCAGTGCACGTGCTGGATGCAAAAAAAACCAGTAACGAGATATTCAACGTCAACGATGATTCACAATACACCACCATTGAGGTCGCACGGCTCATGGCCGCTGCATTCAATCGCCCCTTCATGTTGCTACCGCCTGTCCCGATCAACCCCATAAAGGACATACTGCAATTCGTGGCAGGTATCGACGACATGGTGGCCAAAAAGGTTGGCAAAAAGATGACCAACCTGGAAAAGGATATGCTGGGCCTGTTCGGTGAGGATTTTGTGTATTCCAACGAAAAACTGAAGGCCACGGGCTATAAGTTCTTGTATCCTGACCCCAAAAAGGGCCTGCTGGAGACTATCCAGTGGTACAAGGAAGTTGGAATATTCAAATAACTCAGGCTCTTACGTGCCGTGGAGGTAATCATGGCTGAAGAACAGAAAAAAGTGACCTATGTCGACCTTGCAATGGCGCCGAACGCCGTATTGGAAGAATACATGCGCAAAGGCGAGGCACCGGACGTACGTAAACTGGTGGGTTACCAGTTCAGGGGTTACAACACCCTGGACCTGACAACAGTGCTGGGGTTCAGGAAATTCAAGAAGGGGTTCTTTGCAGAGGAGGAGCCCAAACACGACAGGTCGCCCATATGGGGCTACAACGTGGATGTACTGCAAAACGGCCTGGGCGAACCATGGATACCCAAGGACAAGGCACCTTACGGGTTTTACAGGGTGTACCCGGTGGACCCCGGCGAAAAAGACAACCTGTATCCGAACGCCCTGCTGCTGAATTACGGGCAGGGCAAAAACCCGCCGATGGACCCGTCCGCATTCCTGCGTGACTACCTGGTCCAGGTATCCCCTGATAACGATGACCTATTGCTGGGCAAGGCATTTGTCGCGCTCGGGCCAATGAGGATATTCGTTTCCTACTTTGTGCTCGAACGTTACAACCAGTCTGATTTCAGGCGATAAGCCCAAATTACGTGTCCTCAGGAGCCGCCCGGGTCACAAGCAGGTGCGAACGTACGCAGAAAACAGGCGCAACTCCGCGTATCTGAACCATTTTCAGCGCCCTTTATCCTCAAATTTGACAGTTTATTTTGGGCTGCAGTGACCGCGTGGAGCGCAGGCGTCCCGCCCGCCTTTCCGTGACCGAGGCCGTGGCCGTTGACCGAGGCCGTTAGCCGTGTGGAGCACAGGCGGCCTCGCCTGCTTGTTTCGCGGGTGTCCCGCCCGCCTTTCCGTGACCGTTGGCCGTGGCCGTTGGCCGAGACCGTTGGCCGAGACCGAGGCCGTGGCCGTGGACCGAGGGCGTTAGCCGCGTGGAGCGCAGGAGGCCTCGAGGGTGTGTAAAGTCCACCCTGGGATCGCCGGCTTCCAGACGGCATCTTGACTTATCTTTGTATTTCAAGGCGTTGCAAAACACACAAATTTACGGATTCATCACTAAATCCATCAAATCAACACCCTCCGGCGGCATGCGCTCCCCCTAATCCTACTTTTTAACACCCTCAACCCTGCTCAGGCAGGAATTGCCCGATATACGCATCCCGCAAAGACCGGGTCACAGGCCCAACGTGACCATCACCTATGCGGTGGCCGTCCACGCTGACAACGCCCACCACGATCTTAACCGATCCGGTCAAAAAGACCTCGTCCGCCTCCAGCAGTTCGTCATAGATGATGTGTCGTTCCTTGACCTCGATCCCCATCCCCCGGGCCAGGGCCATGACCTTGTCCCTGGTGACCCCTGCCAGCACGTGGCGGCCGGCAACCGGTGTCAGGATGCGCCCGCACTTCACGATGAACAGGTTGGCCGCGGTAGCCTCGAACACGCGGCCGTCCTTGTGCTTGTAAATCGCCTCGTAACATTCGTTGTCCATTGCCGTCAACTCGGACGCGATGCGCGGCATGGCGCTGGTGGTCTTGAACTGGCCGAACAAGGCCCTGTCGTCAGGCACCGTGACCACGCTGGCGCCATTTTCGACCAATGCAGGGTCAGGTCCGGGGCTGTCATCCACGAATATCACCACGGTGGGCCTGGTGGACGACACGCGGCTGCGCTGGGGTGCCGCGCCGCGCGTAAGTTGCAGGTAAACGTACCCGGTCACCAGTTCGCTGGCCCGGATTACACGCTCGATGCGCGCCTGTAATACATCGGCACCCGGCAGGTCGTTGAACCGCATCTGCCCTGCCGCATCGAGCAGGCGGGCCACGTGTTCAGGTGCATGGATCGCCCTGCCCCGGTGTACCTTCATCACCTCGAACAGGGAGTCGCCGAACAAAAAACCACGGTCCAAAACCGGAACCCTGGCCTCTGACAACGGCACCAGGACATCATTCACATAAGCCATAAACGGCATGCCTTACCTCGTTTATAAAGTGGGGGTTAACCTGAACCGATTGATCTCGTCCCCGGCCAGGAGCGATGACGGATTTTCCAGGATCGAGGCGGCCAGGAAATCAATACCAATCGAATGCTCGGCCAGTATTATGCGGTCGCCAGGTACGAGCCTGGCCATGGCGCTAAGGCCTTCATCGTTCAGGAATATGCCCTTAATTCTGCTGGAGGACTGCACCAGCATGGCATTGGGTCCAAAGTTCTCAAAGTGCAGGCTGCCGCCATGCAAGGCCGGGTCATTCAGCAATAAATCGCAGCCCTCACCACCCACGCACGTACTGCGGCCTACCAACAAGGCTAACATGAAAGGCACGGGATTATCGGAGTCGTGAGTCCAGATGTTCAAAAACAAGGTGGTGTGCACCTGTGCATACCCTGACAAAAATGTCAGGCGCACCTTGTCAATCTCCATGATCGTGCCATGGTTGATTTCCTCGGATGGCGCATCCATGAACCTGCCATCCAGGGTTACCGCGGCCTCTGCCACCCGGCGCAGGAAGAATTTGGCCTCCGCGTAGATTATCTCAAGGTGCTGACTCGACATGGCATCGTCATGGATCACCACCTGGTTGATGCCGGACTCGGAGCCGATCTTGGTGACGTCGTGTTTCAGTTTGTACTTGAACACCCGGTTGCGCCCGAACTCGGGGACCTCGATCAAAAGGTATGCCTCAGGCAGCGTATGGGTGGTCATTTCATTGCCTCCATGGCCTTTTGCAGGGCATCCATCTTTTGCATTAGTTCGTCACGGATGCGTTGCTGTTTTTGGACGACATCAGCCGGTGCCCTTTGAGTAAACCTGGGATTGGACAATTTGGCATCAACCTTTTTCAGGTCTTTTGCAACCGCATCGATCGCCTTTTGCAGGCGTCTCATCTCCTGTTCCATGCGTTCCTTGCCCATGGGCACGAATATGCGGCTGCCGTCGCCGGTCACGGCAAAGGCCGAGTATGGCGGCCGTTGCAGGCCAGGGGCAATCGTGATTTCCGACACGCGGGCAAGTGCCGTAATCTTGTCCTGGTGGGCCTTCAGCATATCCGCGATTGCCTCATCCCCGGCATTGATCATGCAATCCACCTTTTGTGCAGGCGGCAGGCCTGTTTCCGCCTTGATCTTGCGGATCGCGGTAATCACCTCGATGACCGCGGCCATCTGACGGTCTTCTTCCGCAAATTCAGGTATATCCGAGCCGTCCGGATACGGTGCAACCATGATGCTCTGGCCCGCAGCCCCCGTGTATTCGCCCATGCGTTGCCAGATCTCCTCGGTGATGAACGGGATAAACGGATGCAGGCTGCGAAGGGTATAACCCAGCACGGTCAGCAGCACGTTGCGCGTTGTCAGGCCCGCCCTGCCCTGCTCGTGCAGAGGCCCCTTTGACAGTTCGATGTACCAGTCACAAAATTCGTGCCACGTAAACTGGTACAGACGGCTTGCCGCATCGTTGAACCTGAACTCCTCCAGGGCATGGTTGGTATCCCGGATCGCCATGCGCAGGCGGTTCAGTATCCAGCGGTCCTGTGCAGCAAGGGGCTGCCCCAGCAATTCCTTCATATCCGTGGTGTAATGTTCCCCTTCGTTCAGGTTCATGAAAATGAAACGCGCCGCATTCCACAGTTTGTTCATGAACGCCTTGTAACCGGCCACCCGGTCCAGGGACATCTTTATGTCGCGGCCCTGCGCGGTCATGCTGGCCAGGGTAAAACGCAGGGCATCCGTGCCGTAGTCCTTGATCACGTCCAGCGGGTCGATCACGTTGCCCTTGACCTTGGACATCTTTTCGCCCTTTTCATCACGCACCATGGCGTGCAGGTAAACGGTCTTGAACGGCACGTCCTTCATGAAGTGCAGGCCCATCATCATCATGCGAGCCACCCAGAAAAAGATGATGTCAAAGCCTGTTTCCATGACCGTGGTCGGATAAAATGTCCTCAGCGCCTCCGTGTCCTCCGGCCATCCCAGCGTGGAAAACGGCCACAGGGCCGAGGAAAACCACGTATCCAGCACGTCCTGGTCCTGTTCGAAAGCGCTGCCCCCGCACTTCGGGCACTTGTAACCTGCCGGCGGCGGGTTTTCGCCCACGTACAACCCGTCACAGCCCTCGGTCTGGCAGTACCACACCGGGATCCTGTGGCCCCACCACAACTGGCGGCTGATGCACCAGTCCCTGATATCCTCCATCCAGTGGAAATACGTCTTTTCCCAGTGTTTCGGAATGAATTGGGTCCTGCCGTCCCGTACCGCCCGGATCGCGGCCTCTGCCAGCGGTTTTGTGCGCACAAACCACTGCTTGCTGACCATGGGCTCCACAACAGTGCCGCTGCGCTGGCAGTAGCCCAGTGCCACGGTGTAATCCTCGATCTTTTCCAGCAACCCCAGCGCCTGCAGGTCCTCCACGATCCGGTCCCTGGCCTCGAAACGGTCCAGCCCCTGGTATTTTTCGGGCACATTTTCATTGAGGCGTGCATGCTTGTCGAATATGCTGATCACCTTCAGGTTGTGGCGCTTGCCCACCTCGAAGTCCGTGAAATCGTGTCCCGGTGTGACCTTGACCGCGCCGGTACCGAATTCCAGGTCCACGGCCTCGTCCGCAAAGATTGGGATCCTGCGGTTCGCCAGCGGCAGTATGCAGTGCTTGCCAATCAGGTGCTTGTAACGCGGGTCCTCAGGGTGAACCATCACGCCCGTGTCACCCAGCATGGTCTCCGGCCTGGTCGTTGCCACCACCAACTTTTCGTCAGAACCCTCCACCGGGTAGGCCATGTACCACAAATGGCCGGGTGTCTCGCGCTGTTCCACTTCCAGGTCCGACAGCACGGTCTGGATCCCAGGCGACCAGTTCACCATGCGCAGGTCACGGTATATCAGGCCCTCCTCGTACAGCATCACGAACACGCGGCGCACGGCCCTGGACAGGCCTTCGTCCAGTGTAAAACGCTCGCGGTCCCAGTCCACTGACACGCCCATGGCCTTCATCTGGCGCACGATGCGGTCGTGGTACTGGTCCTTCCACTTCCATACCTCTTTCAAAAAGCCTTCCCGTCCCAGGTCAAACCGGCTGACCCCATGCTTTGCCAGTTCCCGTTCCACCACCATCTGCGTGGCAATGCCAGCGTGGTCCGTGCCCGGCAGCCACAAGGCGTTGTACCCCTGCATCCTGCGCCACCGGGTCAAGATGTCCTGGATCGTAAACGTCAGGGCGTGTCCCATGTGCAATGCGCCCGTCACGTTCGGCGGCGGAATAACAATGGAATACGGGGGCTTGTCACTGTGGTCCGACGCCTTGAACAGGCCCTGCTCCATCCACCATTCGTACCATTTCGATTCAACCGCTTGAGGTTCGTACCCTTTTTTCAGTTCTGCCATTTATAAACTCCGCAAAAGTCGTTGCGCAATTTTATAGGAAAACGCAGTTTTTTGTAAGGGGGCAAAACCCGAATTAGCCGTTGGCCGTGACCGTTGGCCGTGACCGTTGGCCGTGACCGTTGGCCGTGACCGTTGGCCGTGACCGTTGGCCGTGGCCGTGACCGTTGACCGTGACCGTTGGCCGTGTGGGCGGAGGTGTGGATTTAGATACATTACAGTATGGGCGGGTTCCAAACCCTCCCTGAATTTACCATCAAATCAACACACTCGGGATGGCAACGACCCGGGCCAGCAGGGTCGCCCGACTGCCGAATTCAGACAGGTAATTTGGGACCCGCTTCCGGGTTTACTCTTGGTCTTAAATAGGTTAATCTGGTATCAAAGGAGGTGCTATGTCCGCATGGCAGTATTGGCTGGTGGTTTCTGTGATCCTGATGACACTGGAGATATTGACCCAGGGGTTCGTGGTTGCCTGCTTTGGAATCGGTGGGTTGTTTGGCATGTTGGCGGCAATGCTGGGTGTGGCTTTTGCATGGCAGGTTGGTGGTTTTGCATTGGGCTCCTTTGTCGCATTTATTGCAATCAGACCTTTCGTACTGCGATTTTTGTATCACTCATCGGACCATGTACCTACAAACATGGATGCCCTGGCAGGCCGGACCGGCGTGGTAACTCAGGCAATCTCCACAAGGAAACCGGGCAGGGTAAAAGTTGGCGGCGAGGACTGGATGGCAGTGTCAGAGGCGGACCAAACACTGGATGAAGGAATGGATGTAAAGGTTTTGCGCGTGGAAGGGGCAAAACTGTTGGTAGAACCCATAGACACAAAGGAGGACATATGACAGGGGCACTTATCGTATTAATCGTCATCGCTGTATTTGTGTTGTTTTTGGTAGTCAAGGGCCTGGTAATCGTGAAACAGGCCGAAACCATGGTGATCGAGCGCCTGGGTAAGTATCACAAAACCTTGAAGTCGGGTATCAATGTAATCATACCTGTGATCGACAAGCCCAGGGAGATCGAATGGCGATACGTGCAGCAATTACCAGACGGAAATACGTACATCCAGCACAAGCGGGTCAGCAGGATCGACCTGCGCGAAATGGTTTACGATTTCCCGAGGCAGAATGTGATCACCAAGGACAACGTGGTTACCGAGATCAACGCATTGCTCTATTTCCAGATCACGGACCCAATGCGCGTGGTTTACGAAATCGCAAACCTGCCGAATGCAATCGAAAAACTGACGCAAACCACGCTAAGAAATGTCATCGGCGAATTGGACCTGGACGAAACCCTGTCATCACGCGACAAAATCAACTCAAAATTACGATTAATCCTGGATGAAGCCACCGATAAGTGGGGCGTAAAGGTCAACAGGGTGGAACTACAGGACATCAATCCACCCAAGGACATACGTGCCGCCATGGAAAAACAGATGCGAGCCGAGCGGGACCGCCGAGCCGTAATCCTGCAGGCCGAAGGCGAGAAAAAATCCAAGATCCTGGAGGCCGAGGGCGACCAGCAGTCGAAAATCAATCGTGCCGAAGGTGATAAGCAATCCAGGATCCTGGTCGCAGAGGGCGAGGCACAGGCCAGGTTGCGGGTGGCGCAGGCCGATGCCCAGGTGATCAAATTAATCACGGACGCGGTCAAGGAAAGCAACGGGGATCCGGTCAGTTATCTTGTTGCTATGCGTTACATCGACACATTGAAAGAGATGGTATCCGGTCAGGATAACAAGGTGGTGTATCTGCCAGTGGAGGCTACAGGCATACTTGGAGCACTGGGCGGCATCAAGGAGATGTTGGAGGATACAAAAAAAGGTCCGGGTCGCAGGATATAAGAGGGTGTTGATTTGATAGCAATTTCAGGGCGGGTTTGGAACCCGTTCCTACGAATATTCTGTAAATTCAGGGCATTACATTACAAGACAAATTGCGTGTTGTGTAATATAACGACTTTTTCAATAGCCTCCGTACGGCCTGCACTCCACACGGCCAACGGTCACGGAGACTGTCTCATGGTTAATATCTATTTAGCAGTAAGCCGGTCAAAGATATGCAGTCCAAGTTTCACAAAAGTTCAGATAAATTAGCCTATGGTTTAAGATAATCTAAGGCTTTTAGATATTTGATGGCAAAAAGCTCATATCTGGACGCAAGTATAGCAATATTTAGCTTACTGCTAAATAGATATTAACCATGAGACAGTCTCCACGGCCACGGTCTCGGTCACGGCCACGGAAAAGGCCGGCAAGATGCCGGCGATCCCAGGAGGCCGCCTGCGCTCCACGGCTTTCGTTTTCACCGGTATCACACGGTCACGGCCAACGGCCACGGCCACGGTCTCGGTCAACGGCCACGGCCACGGCCAACGGCACGGCCACGGCCACGGATATGGTTACGAACATTGTGATTCGGTAAATAACCCGTTTGTTTTTATACGCATAGGACAGTACATTAACGCCTGGTCAGGGGGGCCAAGGGCATATTCGGAAAGAGAGATGCCAATATGGCCTGTTCCTTGTTGGACATGGCAGTTTGTTGAACCTTGTCCTGGTGGTCATACCCCAGCAGGTGTAGCAAACTGTGTACGAACAGTACGGTGATTTCCAGAACCAGTGCATCCTTGGGGTGATGTTCGGGAAAATATAATGATGCCTGTCTGGCGGCCGTCTGTACGGATATGACAATATCTCCCAGGTAATCATCCGTAAAGGGGTCAGGTTCGTCCGATTGTAAGGGGAAACTCAGGCAATCCGTTGGTGCGTCGATACCACGCCATTGTCTGTTCAATTCCCGTATGCGGCTGTCGGACACAAAGGCCACGGTCACTTCCGTCGTATCGTTTATTCCTGACTCTTCGATGGCCCGTAAAAGCAGCGTTCGGACCCATTTTACGTGAAATTCAACGGTCCTTTGTCGATTCAGGAGGTTCAGCATCTTTTCCTTTTGCCTGCGCGGCCTCGTATTTCTCGTAGGCTGCAATTACCTTTTGTACCAGTGGATGCCTGATTACATCCCTTTTGGTCAACCTGCACACGGCTATGCCTTCCGTATCCTCCAGGATCCTGGTTGCAATGACCAGTCCTGACCGGCCTTTTTCAGGAATGTCGATTTGCGTGATGTCCCCGGTGATCACTGCCCTGCTGTTGTAACCCAGACGTGTCAAAAACATTTTCATCTGCTCTATGGATGTGTTCTGGGCCTCATCCAGGATCACAAACGCGTTATTCAGGGTCCTGCCGCGCATGAACGCCAATGGTGCCACCTCGATGCTGCCGTTTTGCATGAGTTCCATGGCCTTGTCCACGCCCACGGTATCGTGCAAAGCATCGTACAAAGGCCTCAAGTACGGGTCCACCTTTTCCTGCATGTCTCCGGGCAAAAAGCCCAATCTTTCGCCTGCCTCCACGGCCGGACGGCTGAGGATTATTCGTTTGACAGCCTTTTCCATGAGCGCATTGATCGCCGCTGCCATGGCCAGAAACGTCTTGCCAGTCCCCGCAGGCCCCACGGCAAACACGATGTCATGCGTCCTCATTGCCTCCAGGTAGGCGCTTTGGCCCGGTGTCCTGGGCGTGATCGCAAAATTGCCTTTTCTGACCACTATGCCTTGCAAGAACGCCTTTTCGATGGAAAAATCCGGGTGTTTTTCCGCTTCTATAACGGTCTGAGTGACCTGGTTTGGACCCAGGTGCCGCCCTGCCTGGACAACCTTGTACAGGCCTTGCAGCACCCTTACCGCCAAATCCACCTGTGTTTTGGCTCCCTGGATCGTCACCTGGTTGCCTCTGACCCTCATCTGGACGTTTGCCTGTTTTTGCAAGGCCTTGAAGTTTTCATCCTGGGCCGATGCCAGGGCCATAAACGCATCGCTATCCTGGAAATCAATTGTGATGACCGTGTGTTTTTCTTCAGGGGGTTTCATCGCCTTCATACAGATATCCTGGGCCTTGTGGTTTTTTGACCAGCATGGCAGCCTTTTTGTCCACGATAAGAGCCAACTTTGCCTCCAGCAGTTCGTTGAAGTCCTCAGGCCACCTTCCGTTTCTGGCCTTGAATACGTACAGTGCCGTCTGGAGCCTCTCCTGGGTCTGGGCCTGTATTAGTCTTGCCGCGTGATTTACGGTCGCCGGAGTGATTTTGTCCAGCCACATCCTGGAAATGCCAAAGCCCACCAGGCCTGTTGTTATCAGCAGTACGATATACGCAAACATAAGTGCCAGCCGACCTTTATGTTTTTTGACCTTTTGGGGTTTGTCGTCGTCCTTATAATATGACACCTTTACAGCGAGGTCCTGGTTTAGTAACGAGTAAACCGACCTGGCCGCGTCGAATTGTGATATGAACGCGGTATTGGCAATGTCAGCGACCGTTCTTTTTCCATCCAGGAAAAAATATACGATTTTTTCAATCCCTTGAATCGGAAGGTCCTCCCAGGCCAAATTGGCCCCGCTTACGGGATCAACCGCTGGCTTCCGTTGAAAAACAGCCTGCATGAAAGGTACTTTTGTCTTGATGGCCGCCCATTCCTTTTGTCTTTTCTGGGCCTCCTTCAGCAGGAATGGTATGGGCATTCGCAAAGTATAGGCCACGGCACCTGGCAATTCCTTTGTAAAACTAACGCTTGCTGTTTCGTCAATCATCAATTTCAGCAAAGACTCCTTCAACAGGAATTCCTGTACCCTGGCCACCGTGTTTTCCTGGGCAAGTTGGAGATTGGTCACGGCCTGTACAGGGCTTATGCCTTCCTTGTTCGCCATTTTCCTGGCCCTGACCATGTCACTATCGGACAAGATGCGCATCGTGTTGAGGGCATGAACCACGTGTTCCGGGGAAAAATCCACTGAACTAAGGTTTACCACCTTGCCATTATCCACGGAAATCCTGGCAATACCCGTTTCGGTCTGGACCTCAAGTACGCCTGTCAGGTTTTTCGTATTTATGGCCACCAGGGCGGCCCATACCCTTGGCAGCCCTTTTACATCACCTGTCTGCGCCATGCTTCCACCCATGATATGCCATATACAATAACCAGGAGGATCGGCGGGATCAAGGATGGTTCCATGGCCTTGAATCCCGTAAAAGTCCTCAATTCGAAGAAAGGCGGCCATGGATAGGCCACCCATATCAAAAGTATGCTTACGGAAAGTAGCAGCACCACTCCCAGCCCTAAACGGCCTGCAGTCACCTGTCCCGTACCTGGTATAAACAGCGAACTCAGCAGGTTCAACACCCGTCCCCTTTGCTTCCTGGCCTCGCTGTGCCTGCGCAGCCGGAATGCATCTTCCTGCGCGATCATCCCACCCCTTACCTCGGACAACAGGCAGGTTGGGCAATAATCAAAGCCCGTTGTCTTTACATTGCATTTCGAACAGGAAACAGTGGAGCACTTGGGACATGTATGGGCCAGGGACAATCCCTTGCCAACAGCAGACGCCAGCAACAGCAGGATCAGGGCAATCGGCCCCATCAACAGCAACATCATTTTAGGCATGTTACCAACCAGGACCGTGGGCAACGGGAACCACATCCTGATATCCATAATATTCAGGCCGGTGATATAGGCCCGCGACCACGGAAATTTCGGATTACGCAGGAGACCGCGCATAAGTGCCTGGTTTTTGCAAAAATCCTTGTAACCCAAGGCCTCCCGAATCTTGGATATCTTGTTGAGGTCTTTTTCAGGGGTCAGTTCCACCAGTTTTCTTTGGAGCCTGTCCATGGCGTCCTTATCATGGCTATATGCGGCAAGCAAGATCATACCGTACAAGGGCGCAATGTCATCCGGGGCCTGGGCCATGGCCTTTGAATACCATTTTCTTGCATCTTTCAGGTACTTGGGGTCAGGAATGGGATCCGCTGCCATTATTGTTTTGCGACAGTACTGGAAGGCCTCGATCATGTCGATATTGCCCAGCATGGTGAACTTGGCCGGGGAATCGGGCATCTGCATGGTAAAAGTCCGTGCCTCATCAACGGCCTGTGGGTGATGTGCCACTCTGTGCAGTTCGTGTATTGCAAGGGCAAGATTTTTGGCATCCCTGTTTTGCCTGGTGTCCTTGACCTGGATTAGCCTCGATGCCTCTGCCTTTGAACACATATCCGTACCGCAGTTGTAAATCGCAGCCCCCAGGCTGTGTTGTATTCCCCGTGACAACCCCACCTGCAGGGCCATGACGGGGATGAGAGATGCAAGAATCACCATGAATACGGCAGCACGCAATTCGCGGCCCTGCATGTACAGCCCAAGCACCACCAGCCACAGCAGCGCGGCGGGCAGCAACCCCATCCCTATGGCAAGCGGTACAAATGCCACCACTATTATGAGCCACCTCCCCAGGCGTTCCGTATGCCTTTCCAGCATCATGTACTGCTCGTGTGGATTCCACACGTCCATGACATTCATGCGGACACCTGGCAACATATCCACTATATCATGTCCCAAAAGTGGCATTTTGCGGATAAACAAACTTATGACGAACAGTATTACTGCCAGGGAGATGGCCTGTTCAAGATAGAAAGACAGGTTTCCCATGGATACGAACAGGCCAGGCATGTATCTAAAAAAACTTTCAGCAGCACTGGTAAGGGTGGATACCGTAGCCGGTGTATCACCGGATTTCAGGTAGGCCTTTGCCAGTGCCATACGCGATTTCGGGAGGTCCGGTGCCATTGCAACGACCTTTTCCAGCATGCGCACGCGGGCCTTGTTGTCCAGTCCACTGGTGAGTTCCATACCGGCCAAGGCCTGGGCGGCCAAGGGGCTGACATTGTCGTACATGTTTTCTGCTTTGAATTGCAGCATGGAATTGATGGATCGGCCTACCAGGGCCTTGTCGCCATGCGATGCCGATGCAAACAGAAATTCCAGCGTTGTCTGCAAGTCCGAAGGCAGACCGTTCAATACCTGGGCATCGGGTCCAATGATGCGTGCATTCGCAGGTATGGTCAGGGAGACAATGAGCAGGCAAAACAAGGTACCTTTCATGGAATGATAATAGCGCTATATATTATCGTGGTCAATATAAATTGGTGGGGGAGGGCTCTTCGATGTGGGATTATTTTTAGATGTCTTGTCCTGGTATGGGTTGACAGTAGTTAAGTTGCTGCAATGCAAAAAAAACAAATTACCTGACTAAATTCGGCAGTGAAACTTCGCCTGACGGCTCGTTGTCACGGCCTGCGGCCTTAGGCAAGGCGCCGCACGCGGTCCATCTGCCTCGTCGTTGTTTAAGTATTGCCACGGAGGGGCATACGTAAGCATCCGCAGGATGTGCAGAACCACGTACCGCTATTACGCCTGCGCTCAAACAGGCTTAATTCCGCGTATCTGAAGCACTTTCAGTGCCCTTTGTCCTCAAATTTGACAGGTGATTTGGGATTACTTGACCAGGTGGACCCTATGCCCTTGATCTGTTATATTTTCGCAGCCAAAGACGGCGATGGTTTTCCGGTTGACATTTAGGCGCAAACTTGGACCGGGTATCCTTAGTCAAGAAGGAGGTAATGTTGCTGGCCGTCGAGACATCAGGCCTTACAAAAATCTATCAGCCTCCCTTACGATTCGAGGACATCGCAAGGCTACGCTTTCACAAGCAGCCCGTACAGGCCCTCGACGAGGCGAACCTCAGCCTGGAATCCGGCAAGGTACACGCATTGATCGGACCAAATGGCGCAGGAAAAACCACACTGTTGAAACTGATTGCAGGTCTCTTGATGCCGACCAGCGGTTCGATCAGGGTGTTTGGTATAGACCCGCTCGAGGACCCTTTGCAAGTGAAATCCATGGTGGGATTCGGGCTAACGGAGGTGCGTTCGTTTTTCTTGAGGTTGTCAGGCATCGAAAACCTGCGCTTTTTCGGAATATTGTACGGCATGACAGCACGCGAAGCAGGTGAACGCGCATCGGAACTGCTGGACTGGGTCGGACTGGGTGACAAGGCCGATAAGGTTGTATGGTCGTATTCTGCAGGCATGAAACAGCGTCTATCCATTGCAAGGTCCTTGATTCACAATCCAAGGCTGTTGATTTTCGATGAGGTCACCCGTGGATTGGATGTGGCCATGCGCCGCAAGACGCTGGACTTGATAAAATCCCTTGCACACGAAGGCCGCACGGTAATCCTGGCCAGTCACGACATGGATGCGGTGGAATACGTTGCGGACATGACCTGGGTAATCCACCGGGGGAGGATCGTTGGTAATGGCGATTTCAAGGACATGAAACCCCTGCTGGAAGACTGCTTCAAAGGGGGAAAATGAGCCGGGCGTTACGCATGTTCGGTGCATTTTTGCGCCGCGATTTTCTGGTGCGGTGGTCCTATAAGGTGGGCTTTCTGTATGATGTAGGCTCACTTTTGTCAGGCATGATTACCCTGTTTTTCGTGGGCAGGATGATGTCCGGCCATACTCCGGCCACTGTACGCCTGTATCACACGGATTATTTCACATTTTCCCTGATTGGAGTGGCATTCGTGGACTACATGTTCGTGTCCATGCGTACGTTTGCCAGCAATATCCGTGTTGCCCAGGTACTCGGCACCCTGGAAGCAATGCTTATGACACCGGCATCCCCGGTGGAAATCGTATTTTACAGTGCTGCCTATCCATACATATCAACGCTGATCCGATCGGTTGGAGTCTTATTGCTGGGCCTGGTTTTTGGCGTGCGTTTTGGTCCTGTAAATTACCTTTCAGTGGTAATTTTTGTGCTCTTGACCATGCTGACATTTTCAGGCATGGGCCTGTTGTCAGCGGCCATTACCCTGTACATCAAACAGTCCGAGCCGGTCAGTGCATTGTTTGCAGGCCTGTCCTTCCTGCTGGGTGGAATCCTGTATCCTGTGCAGTCCCTGCCTCACTGGCTCCAGGTGATCAGCTGGGCCTTACCCATGACGCACGCTGTCGAAGGTCTGCGCCGTTCCCTGCTGTTCGGGGATTCCGTGTTGCAACTGGGCAGTCACCTGTTATTCCTGGGTGCCTGGGCAGTGGTCTTGTTTCCACTGGGGCTGTACAGCATACGCATCGTGGTCAGACACCTGGCCAGGCGGGGTTCATTTGGCGAGTATTGACCATTAAGCCACGAAATTCAGCGCCCGACTCACAATTTAGTCAGGTAATTCGGGGAAATGCCCAAGCAATTGACATTGTGCTTGTAAATAAATTACCCTCTTTACAGGCATTGGATTCACAGGAGGTTTCCATGCGTTTTGTACGGATTTTTTCGATATGCACAATAATTGTCTTTGGCGTTGCTCTTGGCGCACAACAGTCCGCATTTCGTTTCAGGGTGCGTAACAGGGTCCTGGCCGGACGCCAGAAGCCGGCACTGGTGTTGCAAGCCAATAATACCATGGAAGACGTCAGGATTCGTTTGACACGTTCGGATGGGAAACACCTGTCCTTTAATGCGGCCCGAATCGATGCGGGTGAAACCAGGGTGTTCGAGTTCAATCAGCCCAAGGGACGTTTTTCGTATCAGGGAAAACTAACGGCCAAAGGCATGGATCAGCCCTTTGTACTGACCTTCGACTGCCTGGTAGTCGGACCACTTAAATTACGGGTAACAAAGGCCGGGGTGGACCTGGCCAACGGCGTGATACATTTCCAGGTAAACAGGCCGGTTGCAGTTGCAAAATTGAAGATCCTGGACAAGGACCATCAAACCCTTTACCAGGGCGATCTGACACCCAAACAGGACCTGACTGTGGGCAGGGGACGCCGGGTGCTCCTCGCCTACAAGGTCGTGTTTCCCAGGCCTGCACGGCCGGTTGGTATGGCCCAGTTGGAGGTCCTGGACCGGGATGGGTTTTATACGGGCGTCCAGATGATGCCCTTTTTTGTCCAGATACCCCACCAGGAAGTGGAATTCGATTTTGGCAAGTGGAATATCCGTGCGGACCAGGAGCCCAAGTTAAAGCAGTCCCTTGTAACCATACGCAACGCGTTGAAAAAACTGAAAACCGACTTCAAGGCCAGGCTTTACATTGCGGGTTATACCGATACTGTTGGCTCTGATGCGGACAACCTGAGGTTGTCCACCAACCGGGCCAGGGCCATTGCGCAGTGGTTCGTACGACACGGCGTGGGAGTCCCTGTTTTTTACCAGGGTTTCGGTGAAAAGGTCCTGCAGGTCGCCACACCCGATAACACACCCGAGTCGCGCAATCGCAGGGTCGTGTACGTGCTTGCGGCCCAGGCCCCAGGCCCTGATCGTAACTTCCCGACCACAAAATGGCGGCGTGCCAGGTAGATAATTCATCGAACGATTAGGAAAACCGTACGTACCACAAGAGGGGCGTCCCGCCCGTCTTTTCCGTGGCCGAGTCCGAGGCCGAGGCCGAGGCCGTTGGCCGAGACCGTGGGCCGTGTCCGAGTCCGAGACCGTTGACCGTGGCCGGGGGTTCCGGTTACTACGGGAGCCTTCCCGAAGGCCCACAGGGCCGTCCCGAAGCAGCCGCAGGCTGCGTCCCGAGACCCGATACCCGAAGCCAGATTTCAGTGGCCGTTGACCGTTGACCGTGGCCGAGTCCGAGACCGTGGCCGTTGACCGTGTGATTCCGGTGAAAACGAAAGCCGTGGAGCGCAGGCGACCTCGAGGGTGTTAGATTTGATATGTTTTGTCATTGATTTGTCCGGTAATTTGGGGCACTCCTTCATGATTTGACAAAAGACCTGCCCTGACCTACCCTTCCACCATGAAATTGCGGGGCCATCCATACAAGGCATTCCTGGCTGACATAGAAAAACCCCAGCGGTACACGGGCGGTGAATACGGGACCGTGGTCAAGGACCACACCCAAATGACAGCCACCATGGTAATGGTGTTTCCGGACCTCTACGAGGTCGGCATGAGTCACCTGGGCATGGCTTTCATGTACAATTACATCAACCGCGTCCCTGACCTGTACATGGAACGGGCCTTTGCCGTGCCTCCTGCCATGGAGGAACGACTCAGGCAGGAGCACCTGCCTCTCATATCCCTTGAAACACGGACACCACTCAAAGATTTCGACTGTGTCGGCTTTTCCCTGCAATACGAACTGACCTTTCCCACGGTGCTGGCGTGCCTGGACCTGGCCGACATCCCGATACACTCGGACGAACGCAGTCATGCCGACCCCATTGTGTTCGGAGGCGGACCCCTGGCCGATTACCCCGAGCCCATGGCGCCTTTTTTTGACGCATTTTACATTGGCGAGGCCGAGGCCGGATTCGCGGAGGTCCTGCGAAAACTTGGTGAATTACGACGCACAGGCACGCCCAGGCGGGACATACTGAAAGCACTGGCCAGGTTTCCGGGTGTCTATTGTCCCGGGCTTTACAGCACTGTGGAAGACCCTGTAAGTGGTGCTCTGGTGCCTGTGCCGGACCTGCCCGATGTGCCGGCAAGGGTCAAACGGGTTTACGTGCAGGACCTGAAGTACGCGCCGCTGCCCAAATACCAGCCCATGGCGTGGAACCAGGTGATATTTGACCGCGTGACCGTGGAACTGGCCAGGGGATGCTCCGAAGGTTGCCGGTTCTGCCATGCAGGTTATGCATACAGGCCCACCAGGGACCGGGACCCGGCCGAGGTACTGGACGGAGTGCAACACATGATCGACAAGATGGGCTACGACGAGGTGTCCATGTCATCCTTGTCACCCGCGGACTATCCTGGTATCGAAGACCTGGTACTGGCGGCGGTGCGACGGCTTGGCAGGTCCCATGTCAGCCTGTCCGTATCCTCCCTGCGTGCCTATGGCATATCGGATGCGACCCTGAAAGCCATCAAACAGGTAAGGGCCACTGGTCTGACCCTGGCACCTGAGGCCGGTACGCAGAGGCTGCGTGACGTAATCAATAAAAACATCACCCGGGAACAGTTGCTGGATGCGGTGGACAGGATATTTGCGCACGGCTGGACCAAACTGAAATTATATTTCATGATTGGACTGCCAACGGAAACCACCGAAGACTGCCTGGGGATACGGGAACTGGCCGACCAGGTATTCAAAACCGCAAAACAGCACACACGCAGGCCCAAAATCACTGTTTCCGTGTCCACGTTCGTACCAAAACCACAGACGCCGTTTCAGTGGGAGGGCTTCATTGGCCTTGAAGAGGTCCTCAAACGCCAGCAATGCATCAAGGAGGCATTCAAGGGGTCTGCCATGGGACTACGGCTGCACGACCCGATGTTGAGCACGATCGAGGCGGCGGTGTGCAAGGGCGACAGGCGAATGGCCAAGGTGATCGAGCGGGCCTTTGAAAAGGGCGCCAGGCTGGATGCCTGGAGCGATATGTTCAAGGAGCGGGTTTGGTTGGAGGCCTTCGATGAGGCGGGCCTGGGGTTCGACCTGTCAATGTTCCGGCTGCCCCGGGACAGTCGGCTGCCATGGGACCACGTGGACCTGGGCATTGACAAAAAATTCCTGCAACGCGAGTACGAACGCAGCATGCAGGGGCGAACCACCATGCCATGCGAAAAGCCTGCGAAATGGACGGACGGGACGTCATTCCTGGATGCCAGGGCCGTGGTCTGCCATGGATGCGGGCTTCCGTGCGATACAAAAGCGATCCTGGGGCAACGCCGCAACGCCGTGCTCACTGCCAGGCAAATGGCCATAGCCGACCGGCAGCCCATGCCCGAACCGGAGCATGGACCAGCCAGGCGAATACACCTGGTTTTTACAAAACTGGACACAGCCGCATTCTTGTCAGGCCTGGACCTGATCAGGCACATTCCCAGGATACTCAGGCGTGCAGGCGTCAGTCTGCATTACACCGGTGGATTTCATCCCAGGCCAAAAATTTCATCGCGCCAGCCCGCAGGCCTGGGCTTTCAGAGCGCTGGTGAGTGGATGGACGTGTGGATTTACGGCAACGCACCATCGGTCGCAGATTTGAACGCGGTCACACTGCACGGCGTCCGATTTCTTGGGGTCTGGGAGGTCCCTACCGGTACGAAACCTCGGTACGACAAACCCGTGGAATACTTACTATACCTGCCAGGCTTCGAACTGGAGCAACCACGGGATTTCATGGGGTATCATTTCGCCCCACTGGAACAAATCCACGCCCACAAACAACGGAATCTCTTTCACGTGATGCGAAAAAATGGCAAGGAACGGGTGGAAACCGTGACATCCATGCTTGCCCGTGTACCCGTATCGCGGTATAATTTAATCCGTCTTTACGACGCACCTTATGGGGACAAGAACAAAATCGAGCCACAAGATGTTGAAGATATTATTGATTCTTATATTTACGATAGTTAGTGTAACCGGTGCGGTTGCCTATCTCCTGTTGATTTGGGCACCCAGTCCGAACAACACCAGGTTGCCAGGGCCTGACCTGGTATCGAAACCAGGTTCAGCACCTTCCGGGGAAACGCACACGACCCTAAGCGTAATGACATGGAATATCGGGTTCGCGGGAGGGGCCAGGGGTGAACCCACGGACCTGCATTCGCAGGAGGAGGTGCAAAATAACCTGAAACTGATAGAGCGGACCATAGCCAGGGAGGACCCGGATATCCTGTTACTGCAGGAGGTGGACAGACCGTCCAAGCGAACGGCCATGATCGATGAATACCAGGAACTCATGGAACACCTGTCCTTTGGTTATGGCTGTTTTGTGACCACGTGGGATTGCCACTACGTGCCGTTTCCCATGGCCGTTTCCATGGAAAAACAACTGGGCAGGATTCACTCGGGCCAGGCGGTGCTGTCAAAATTTCCCATCCGGGATTGCAAGGGTCTGGTACTGCCCCAGCCCCAACACAACAGTTGGGTGGAAAACCACTTCGCATGGTGGAAACGATACATGCCACCGGTGTACAGGGCCTTGCGATGGACCTACAACCGGTTTTACCTGCATCGGACCATACAGGTGGCCCGGATCGACATCGGACTGGACAGTCCCTTGCCCGTATTGAATTGCCACCTTGAGGCCTTCGACCAGCAAAACCGTGAACAACAGGCCACGATTGTCCGGGATACAATTCAGGCCATCAATGGCCCGTTGATCCTGGGAGGTGATTTCAACACGCTGCCCCCGGATGCGCGCAAAAAGAAGGGCTTCAGCGACGAGGATATAGATTTTACAACGGATAACACATTGAAAACCATATTGAGTGTCAATGGATTGCGTGACACGCTAACAGGGGAAACCTTGCAGGAATCCAGCACTTTCACATTCCCCAGTTATGAGCCTACGCGCAGGCTGGACTATATCATGGAACGTGGTTTCATGCTGGTTCCACCGGGTGCAGGCGTAGTACATGATGCAGAAGGCTCTGATCACCTGCCCATTATTGCGCACATAGTCATGAGATAACACCAGGCCAACGGTCACCGGTCAACGGACTCGGACTCGGTCTCGGCCACGGTCCACGGTTACGGATTCGGGATTCTGGCATCGGGCATCGGGACGCAGCCTGCGGCTGCGCGGGGCGGCCCTGCGGGCCTTCGGGAAGGCTCCAGTTGCAACCGGGAACCCTCGGCCACGGTCAACGGTTACGGATTCGGGCCTCTGGCTTCGGGTGTCGGGACGCAGCCTGCGGCTGCGCGGGACGGCCCTGCGGGCCTTCGGGAAGGCTCCAGTTGCAACCGGGAACCCCGGCCACGGTCAACGGCCAACGGTCACGGCCAACGGTCACGGCCACGGCCTCGGTCAACGGCCGCGCCCCCTGCCGCATGCATGTTGCCTGCCTGCGCCTCCTGTTGCTCGTGAACAACAAGTGTCCTGACCCTCGCTCGGCCATTTGTCAAGGGTAAACAAGCTGCTTCGCAGCCCTTGACAAAGGCCTTGCTCGGGTCCTTGCGGACACATGTTCACTCGCAATACAGGAGGCGCACATGCACGGCAACACAGGCAAACCAAGGGGCGTCAGGGGGCTTGCGGC
>WGCQ01000031.1 GCA_015493765.1 Deltaproteobacteria bacterium | reverse complement strand
GGACGTTTGACAGGGCGACCGCGGTGGTCAGACAGCGCGCGCGGGGTTTAACCCCACAGACCTTTGGTGGTGGAACAGGTCTGTCCCAGGACCTGGATTTGGCTCGGCGTGCCGGCGGGGGAGGGCCCATGCGTTAGCCCGCCCTGCGTCCTGGCGCAGGTCGCCCGGCCTGCCTGTACCGTGCGCGTCCAGCCCGCCTTTTCCGGCACAAACATTGTTACACAACCGGACCACCCGAATTACCTGTCAAATTTGAGGACAAAGGACGCCGAAAGTGGTTCAGATACGAGGAGTTAAGCCCATTTGAGCGCAGGTGTGGTAGAGCCACATTGAGCATCAAATTGGTACAACGGCGAAGCAGATGGGCCGCTTGAGGTGTACGACTCCCGAATTTAGTCAGGCAATTTGGGGGACCACCCTGTATCTTGACACATATATGCCACCTACCTATAATGTACACACTTTGTGAGTATCGTTTATATCTGTACGAGGAATTCATGAACCAGGAAAAGATTCTGAAGATGATCCAGTCGTATTTCCACAAGCAGTTTGAAATCCCTTTGGAGAAAATCGAGCCTCAGGCCAGGCTTTTCGAGGACCTCAACCTGGACAGTATCGATGCACTCGATATGGTGGGAATGCTGGAATCCGAACTGGACATTGATGTGGATGAAGACGACCTGAAAAACATACGAACCGTACAGGACGTGATAGATTTCGTGATAAAACAGGTTGAATGAATGAGCTTTACCGCCTTCAGGGTGTTGGAAATCCATAAAGCCGGAGGCATAAAGGCAAGGTTTCACCTGCCTTCAACGTCCGAATTTTTTGCAGGGCATTTCCCAAGCCGCCCCATCTTGCCTGGTGTAGGCATGCTGACCATACTGGATACAGTGGTGGCGTCCATTGATGGCACGAGTGGAGGTGGGGCACACATCAAGCGTTTACGCAGGGTCAAATTCCTGGACCTGGTAGAGGCGGGCGGCGATTTTACTGTTGAAGTTCAAGGGGAGCAGACGGTACCATGGTATGCCTACAGGATGTCGTTTGGGGAAAAGACCGTTTCCTACGGTAGTTTTGTCTGTGGTGAGCTGACTGAACGGGTCCGCGAATCCTCGAATCTTGTGTATTTGAAGGACCATGTCAGGCAGGATATCGACCTGCACCTGCTTATCCCTCAAAGGCCACCCATGCAACTGGTTGAAGGGGTCCTGGACGTGAATGATACGGATGTAAGCGCGACCGGTACTGTAGGACCACACTGGCCCGCTGTTGATGCAGACTCGGTGCCGGGAGTCTTTTTGGTGGAAACGATCGCCCAGTCTGCGGCCGTACACACCGGGTGGTTGCTGCGCGAGCGCGAACTGATGGGTGGTGCAGGTTACCTGGTGGGCATACCAGAGGCCTCGTTGAAAGTGGCCCGCATCCCAGTGGGCACCAGTTTCCACACCCAGGTCAGACTGATGCGCAGACGCAGGAATTTTGCAGTGTACGAAGGTTCGGTTTTTTGCGGACAGGCCCTGCTCGCCACGGCCCAGATCCAGGCGTTCAAGCCTTAAACCTGTCCGAGTACCTCGACGGCCGATACATTTGCGCCCAGGTCAAGCAGTAGTATGCCCTTACCTTGCAATGGTATGTCGTGGCCTGCCCCGGATAGTGCTGCAGGCAGGTTGCGGTCCTGCAATAACCTTACAGCCATTACAACGGCCACGGCGGAAACAGTGGCAAATTCCCCTAACAGGTCCCTGTAACGAATCACGGACCCCTGAAAACCGGTAAATTCGATAAAACGTGCCAGGAAGGCCTCTGCCGTGGCCTTGTGGGCCGCCGGTATGCCCGAGAATATCGCGGCGAACCGTTCCTGCACGGCCCGGGCACCACCAAGGACACGTATAACCTCATCCGGGCTGTGCACGTGGCCCAGGAATGCAGGTACCAGGACCGGGCCAGGTGCCCCTGACCGACCGGGTGCGCAAACAAGGGCTCCCCCACCGTCTGCCTTTACCCGGGCGGCCGCAACAGATGCGTCAAGCAGTCCGGACAGTGGTTCGTGTGACTCGTCCACCCCGCACAGCAAAAAAGGGCTTTCGTCCTGCAGCAATGATGCGGCGAACACCGCCTGCTGAAACGAAAAATCCCCGTCCGTGGTGGTGATGTTCGGACCTTTTGCCTTGAACCGGATCGCGAGTTGCGACGACACGGCGTTGTGGATCGAACCAACGAAGTCCGTTGGACTGGACAACTTGTCCCCGGAACGTTGCAGTTTTTCCAGGAAGGCGTATGTCTCGGACAGCGGACCCCAGCCCGTGCCAACGTAAACGCCGAAGGGCTGGATTTCCCGGTTCGTATCCTGCATGGCGGCCTCGGCCATGCTCAAGGCCAGTTTTGGCAGCCGTCTCAGACGTCGAATCATGCGAGGAGGCAGGCCGGAGGTCACATTTTTTTCATCCAGCACTCCAGCAGCCACCTTGTTGGATACAAAGGCATTCAATGTATCATCCGTAGTGCCTGCACCGGATATACATGCGCTACCCAGCACCCTGATTGGCCTTTGCCCGTGGGTTTCACGTTCTGTTCGTGCCCCGGTCGAGTGTTTGGAAAACACCAGTGCAGCGTTGTTACCCCCGAAACCAAATGAATTGGACAGGACCACCTCGGGCTGTGCCTTTTCGGTATACAGTACAGGGGATACGCCTGTATCCGGGTCCACCTCTGAACACCCAACATTTGCCGGCAGCAGGCCTTCGCGCAGTGTCAGGATCGATACGACTGCCTCGACAGCGCCGGATGCGGCCAGGGAATGACCGAATATACCCTTGGTGGATGACAGGGAAGGGTGCTTTTCGGGGTAAATCGCCAAAATGGCCTTGCTTTCCGCTGCGTCGTTGTCCCTGGTGCCGGTTCCGTGCAGGTTGATGTAGTCCACGCGTTTAGGTAGTATGCCGGCGTCATCCATGCCCCTGCGCATGGCAAAAATCGCACCTTCGCCATCTGGGTGCGGCGCGCTGGGGTGGTATGCATCGCATGAAAGGCCTCCCCCGGAAAATACGGCCATTGCACCTTTCGGCGGGGTATCCGAGCCGGTCAACAGCAACATGGCAGCCGCCTCGCCAACGGTCATGCCGGCCCTGTTCCGGTCCAAGGGCCTGGCACCCATCGGGTCCACCACCTGTAACATCCTGAATCCGTGATATGTCAGCCTGCACAGGGCATCCACGCCGCCTGCAAGTACCTGTTGTGCCTGGCCGGAGCGAACCATTTCCAGGGCCAGTTTCAGTGCCACGGCCCCGCTGGAACAGGCGGTTGACACGGTTATTGCCGGCCCGTCGCAGCCCAGGCTTGCGGCCAGCCACTCGGCCACAGTCCCTGTACCGTGGAATTTGAACCGTTCGGGGTCAGTGACCCCTGCCCTCAGCAAATCCTCGGTGAGCGTAATGCCCCCGGTGGTGCAACCCAGAACTATAGCGTCAGGAGGTGTTTTCAGGTCCTTCACGGCCTGCATGGCTGCTTGTAGTGCCAGATTGTGGGCGCGTGGAATCGTTTCGCGCGATACAATCCCGGTCACCTCGCCAACGGGCAGCCCCGGTCCCGGCACTTCAAACAGTGTTACTGGCTTGAGGTACGAGACCTCTTTTCGCAGGGCCTCCAGCGTTGCTTCGACACCTATACCCGCCGGAGAAACAATACCCATCCCTGTCACGTAAACTTGCCTGTTTTTGCGGGATGCTCCCATTACACACCCTTACCTGTATTGACGAAATTACTCAGGATGGGCTCACTTTGTCCGGTGTTCACTGATGTATTCAGCCAACGCATTGATCGACCTGAACACCTTTGCACCCAGTTCCTTGCTGTCTATGGATACGCCGTAATCCTGCTCGATCATGACCACCAGTTCGAGCACATCTATGGAATCAATCCCAAAATCCCCGCCTATTAGTTGTGCATCATCCGCAATATCGTCAGGGGTCAGGTCCATCAGGTTCAGCGTATCTATGATCTTTTCCTTGAGGGTCCTTTTCAGTGCATCCATGTCAAATACCTCCACGTAAGGTAGCCGTATCACCCTGTTTTATTTTGCAGCAGGGCCCGTTTGCGTTTCAGGGATTCCTTTGCCACGTTCCAGAACAAGCGGCTGATTTTCATGTGTTGCGGTTCGTCCTCGTAAAAACGTTTCCAGGCCTCGTAATACAGCGATTGCAGGGTATCCGGTGACATCAATTTAGGCTTATACACGACGGTGCCGGCGTTGTAATGGCGCCAGTCCCGATCGATTATCCGGTTTTCCCTATCCATCTGTTCGAACACCCGGGTATGCGGGAATGGGGTCAGTATCGTGAACTCGGCCAGGTCCAGGTCGATCTCCAACAGGAAATCAATGAAACGCTTGATGAAATCCTCCGTGTGATGGTCCATTCCCAGCAGGATCGTTCCCTCAACCGCTATCCCGTGGTCATGGTACATCTGGATTCGCTCCTTGATTTTGTCGGAGATGGTATAAACAGCGTGGTAAACATACCATGCCCCGGCCTTCTGGGCCAGTTTCAAAATCTCGGGTGTGGGTGAAATGGGATGCGAGACCCATCGTTTGCCCAGGTCGGCCTCGGCCATTGCCCGGAAGAGTTCTTTCTGGTAATCAACATTTTGTTCCAGCGAATTGTCCACAATAAACATGAGGTCGGAGCAGGCCCTCATATCGGACAGCACGTGATCGATAGGCCGAATCCTGTGCCTCCTGCCGCTCAGGTAAGGCATACAGCAGGGATAGCAGTCGAAGCGACATCCGCGTGATGTTTCAACCAGGTCCACCAGTTCCCAGCCTTTATACGTGTAAAAACGTTTTTTGTCGTGCAAGTCGCGCCTGGGATTGGGGAACCGGGTGATGTCTGGAAATTGTCCCCTCTTGCGGCTGTAAACCTTTTTCAGGCGTCCTTGCTTGAAGTCCTCGACCATTTGCTCGATCAAGCCCTCACCCTCGCCCACGACTATGGCATCCGCATGCTGTGCCGCTTCGTCAGGACACAGACCCACGTGTACACCCCCCATCACCACGGTTCGGCCTATTTCCTTAAACCTGGCGGCCAGTTCGTATGCCCTGGGTGCCTGGCTAGTCAGCATGATAGATATGCCAATCAGGTCGTAATCACCTTCAAAATCAAGGGGTTGTACGTTTTCATCCTGGACCACGACCTCGATGTCTTCAGGCACGCATGCAGCGGCCTGGATGATACCCAACGGAGGCAAGTTAAACGGGGTTTGTCCCTCTAACTTAGGCCATTTTGGGTAGATAAATAAAAATCTCATGTTTGCAACAAAATCCTAATCAAGGATAACCTTCCAATGTGTCGGTAGTATAGGGGGCCAGTTGACGGCTGTCAAGGCGTACGGTGTCCCCCAAAATACCTGTCAACTGTGATTGTTTTTGTGACAGTTGACGACGTGGGCAGTCGTCAGATATCAGCGACAGAGTGCCCGAGGATGATTTGGAATTTTTGGTGTTCCAATCGTACTTTTTCCGCAAGCACCTTCGTGTTTCGACACCATCACCGAAGACATGGCCCACGGCCACGGGCGGGCGCCAGGACGCAGGGCGGGCTAACGCATGGGCCCTCCCCCGCCGGCACGCCGAGCCAGTTCCAGGTCCGGGGACAGACCTGTTCCACCACCAAAGGTCTGTGGGGTTAAACCCCGCGCGCGCTGTCTGACCACCGCGGTCGCCCTGTCAAACGTCCCGAAAGGGACAAAACACCCTAACTGCAATGGATGTGCCAAAACGCATACCTGATACAATAATGCTGTAACATCAATAGATTACGCCATAATGCATGCTTGTTCATGAAACCAGACAGTCCGGCAATCCGGACCATCAGTCCGGAAGAGTCCGAAAACCCGGACTGTTGTATCACGGCCACGGTCAACGGTCTCGGTCAACGGCCACCCGTCACCGCGTCAATTTCCAACACATGGCACACACCCGGTCCACCAGTGCCAGGCATTTTTCGGATTCCGTGGCATCCACCAGGTTCAGGTTTGCCAGAATTTCCACGATCTGTTTTGTTTCCCTGGCCGAGCCGTAGGCGATGCGATAGAAATTTCGCCTGGCCTTGCCCTGCCTGCCCGCGCCTTCCGTCAGGTTCAATGGCATGGACAATGCGGCACGTTGCAGTTGCGATACCACGTCGCCAAAGGGGCGT
>WGCQ01000030.1 GCA_015493765.1 Deltaproteobacteria bacterium | reverse complement strand
CCACAAGGATTGGTTTGCATAATGTTGTATCTTCCGGGTTCCGCCTGGATGGCGGCTACAAACACAATCCTTTCAATTCCTTAAAGATCTTACAAAAGATTGATGGACTCGTAAAAAATCAAAACCGACAAACCAATATCTAATAAAATCAAATGATTACAGAAGTCGGAATGACCAAAATCGGACTTTTTACGAGTCCATCAAGATTACAAAAAATTGTGGCTTGTTGAAAATTTATGGTCTTCCGAAATTAGCCTGGTAGGTCGTAATTGTTTGCGTAGAGTCAGAATTTGATCTTGATATGCGATGCATATCGGCTGTATTGGTCCGGCTTTGGCCGTGGTTAAAGCCCCATTTACGCCTGAAGTTTACTTATCTCCACCTGTAATTTCTGTAACACACGAGGCCCCGGCCCGGAGAGGCAGCCGGGCCGGGTATGACAAACGGAGGTGTTCTTAGTCAGTGTGACTGTTTCAAGGCGTCAACCTGCTCCTGGGTCAGAGGCTTGCCAATATCATGTACTGTTATGCTGGCGTCAGCAGGTACCTTTACCCAATCCTTGTAGGAACACAGTTCGCCTTGACACGCCGGTGCGGCATGAGGGTCCGCAGGTATGACGTGGTCCCTGACTATGGCACCCTTGATATAGGGGATCACCGGGTAGTTTACGACCATCTTCTTTTTCGTATCATCCCACGTAATGGCATGGATCTTGCCATCCTTTTTGTAGGCCTGCATGGCTGCGTTGTCGTGGCAGTCGCCGCAGTGCCGACCGTCCTTGGTAATCGTATGCCTCATGTCAGGGCCATTCACCTCCACCACGTGGGTCTTGTTGTTCTTGTCCAGGTACACGAAGTCCATGAATGTACCGGTGGTTACCTTACCATTCACGTTCATAAGGTACACGAAATCCGTTAAGGCACCCACCGGGGCCTTCTTTTTGTAGTCCACCATTGCGTTGAAGTGACAGTTATAGCAACTCAACTCGCGTTTCACGTGGCACGCCTGGCATGCGATATTGCTGTCGGCCCCACCGTGCATGGCGTGTTCCGGAATACTGGTTTTCATTTTGGGACCCTTGGGATTATCCCCGGTATGACAACCACGGCAGCTCACCTGGAAGAATCCGGGTTCCAGGTAGGTCTGGTGCACTTTCCCGTCACCGTGAATCTCCTCACGCGTATGGCAATCAGCACATTTTTTCCCTGCCTTGAAATGCACGTCCTGGTCACCCTTCGCCTGTTGGATCTTGGCCATGGCGGCCTCCCGACCATGGCATACATAACAAGTCTTGGGGTCGTTTTCCTTGTCACCTTCCACGGGGTTTCCGTTTGCGTCCGTATCGTGGCACTGCGAACACCCCTTGTTTTTTACATCGATATGACAATTCTTGCACGCAAGGCTGTCATAAGGGATGCCTGTAACCGGTGCCCCGCCCTGGGTGTACCAGTGGTTCTGGCCGTTCGTGGTGCCATGCAGGCTGAGGGGCAATGTTTTATGCGGATCAAACACTGTACCCGCGTCACTGCCCTGGTCCGGCTGGCCCAGGTCCTGGCCGGTATCCGGTTGACCCAGGTCCTGGCCGGTGTCTACCACCTTGGTATCCGGTTGCCTGGTATCCACAACCCTGGTGTCCGGCAGTTTCGTATCAGGCACTGTTGCGTCCTTCTGGGGGTTGCTGCTGCTCCCGCACGCCATCAATCCCATCGCGGTAAACATTAACAGTACCATTCCAAGTTTCAGCATCCTAACCGCATCATCTTTCATGTGTCACCTCCAAAACATGAGTCAATACACATTGACCAAGAACCAATCAGTTATATGCTAATGAGTCATTTAATTTTTGTCAATCATTTTCAGGTGAATTTTGCGGGGGTTGGACTTGCCATGATAGCCTGTGTACAGGTTTAAACCCTGAATAAGTCCTGGAATATAAAGGTTTTATTATCGCCCCCAAACCAGAAAGGCTTCTCGTTGTAAGCAATCCTGTCCATATCATTAGTGTGATTTTGTTGACTTTAATCATAATTCATAACCGTTTAAACGGTTATACACTTTTAAGTGACCCTTTGCTTGGAGGTGAACATGCCCTGGTTTGCTGGAATCGATAGAAAGAAAATCAATTGGTGCCCCACAATCAACCTCGAACGATGTACTAAATGCGGGATGTGCATGAACTGCGGCAAACACGTATTCGAATGGACGGATGATGGCCCTGTGGTGGCCCGCCCCCTGGAATGCGTGGTCGGATGCACCACCTGCCGGACCCTGTGCGAGGGCAACGCCATCCACTTTCCCTCCGTATCGCAATTACGCAAAACCTATGAAGCCAATCACGTATGGGCGGCAGTAAAGGCAATTTTGATACGAAAGGGAAAAATCCCAACAGAGGATAAAACGATCAAAGCCAGGGTCACCGGCTGATCGGCATTTTTGGTTCTTCCGGATCCCGCCTGGGAGGAGGTTACCAATGAAAGCCAAAAGCACTTAACTTCCTTAAAAATTTAACAAAAATTGGATGGATTCGTAATAAATCAAAACCGGCAAATCCATATCTAATCCATCAAATTTGACAGATAATTTGGGTTTACGCACCCTTTTCCTCTTTACCAATCCGGCCCGGCCTCGCACCCCTTACAATATTTGTTTGGCGCAGGGGTTTGTATCCTGGTGACCGGGATCCCCCTCTAAAATCCCGGGATCATGTCGGCCGGGGCGCCAACCCCGAATTCATGCAGGGAATAGGTGACCACACCCAGGCACACGTCCTTCTGGGTATAAACGACCATGACCTCGCCGATCTTTTCCCTGGGATAGTCCTTGATGTGGTCGGTGTC
>WGCQ01000029.1 GCA_015493765.1 Deltaproteobacteria bacterium | reverse complement strand
GGACGTTTGACAGGGCGACCGCGGTGGTCAGACAGCGCGCGCGGGGTTTAACCCCACAGACCTTTGGTGGTGGAACAGGTCTGTCCCAGGACCTGGATTTGGCTCGGCGTGCCGGCGGGGGAGGGCCCATGCGTTAGCCCGGCCCCTGTCCGCGGCTCTGTTCGACCACACCCAACTAATTCAACTGTACGCTGGTGTCCAGGATCCCGGATAGTTTCATACGGCCCAACAGCCTTACCAGGTTCCTTAGCGCCCTGGCCCTGGCCTCTTTTGGCGTCTGCGCCAAATAACCGGTCTTTACCGTTTTGTCCATCAATACGCCACCGCCCTTTGCAAGGGTGATCGCAATATCCACGGACACCGGCTGCATCACCTTGGAGCCCGGGTGCGACGTATTACCAAAACGCAGGTGAATTTCGCCTTTCAGCAGGGGATTGTTCCTGGTCACTGTCACCCCCCACCAGCGCCTGGCATACGATTTCAGCTCCTCGCCAAAACTCCTGTTTTCCCTGGTGGTGCCACCTGTGACATGGAAAACAATAGTGGCCGGTTTCCATGCCCCAAATTCGATCATGCCCCTGCGTTTGGGTTTCAGCGAACTCAGCCAAAAAGCCCCGGGTTCAGATTTCATATCATGGGTGAATCCCATACGGATCCCGGAACCAAAACCCGCACCTACCTTGAAAGTGACCATACCCTTTGCATCCGTGTAAAGCGTATCGGGCACCTGGACCAGGCCCCTCAGGACCCACGGTTTCAGCCTGGCGTTGACAATCGGGATCCCATGGCAGCTGACCTGCAGTTCGACCTTTGACCCGGGCGGCAGTTTGGGGGCATCAGGAGCAGGGACCCGGCTGCCGTCCGGCAGGATGTACGTACCCTTTACTTCTACGCATTCGGCCAGGCTACGCACGTTATCGCGAAAACGGCTGAATGCCCTGGACCATGCCTTGCGCACCTCGCGTCCCAGGTCCGTCCGGCCCAAAGCCTTCACGTCACCGATTACGGCCACCAGGTCACGCAACATATTCTGGTCCAGAACACCATCTTTCATGCGTCGGTTCAGCCGCAACGTGGCCCTTTCCAGAGCCTTGAAGACCGCATTTATCAATGCCTGTTTCTTTTTCTCGATTGCAGCAATATCCAGCGATGCCAGTACCCACGTCACGCCTTTTTTGGGATCTGTCCACTGGTCCTCCAGCCTGGCGTTCTTCAGGTTTCCCCTTACGATCATTCGGCTGGTACTCTGGATGAATTGGTGGGTCCGAGTTTCCCCCTTGACCAGTTTACCATTTCTTACGGTCCCCTTATGATTTTCCTCGGACATCTGCGATATGCTGGATCGAATTGTGACCTGTAACTGTGCCGCAATCATAACCAGTGCCCTGTTGAATGCCTGCTGCACGGTTTTGCCATTTCCAACTCCATAAAGGATACCTTCGGCATGCGGCGGCCTGTCCACCCATACGGGACGGCCAGCAGGCGGCGCTACCTTCAGGGGTGCAGGTGGCCGGACGTCCGTGAAATCATCGCGAGGCGGTTTTGGCTGTTTGTGTGCGGCCAGGGCATCCGGTACGGCCTGGCAGGCACGCCATTTTGCCGCAGGGACCTTGTGACCCAGCGCCTTTTCCATTTCCATCTGTGCGCATTCGGCCCGCTGCCTTACGCTGTCCATGCGGTCCGCCGTGGCACTGCCCGGAGCGACCGCCAATCCAAGCAATAACGCAAACATGAATGGGATTACAGTGTGTTTCATGGCCTTCTCCTCAATAAAACAAATCATTCACCAGCATTATACAGGTTTTACACACAAGTCTCCAGGTTACAGGTTCAATACGTGTACATAAGGTTCAGCATGCCCATTGGGCCGTGACCAACCCCCATGTCATAGTCATTGGTCCCCCCGTCCTTCAGGTACGGGATGCCGTATTCGAACCGGTAGCCCAGGCGCAAGGCCAGCAATGCCCTGGGTGCCAACTGGAATCCCAGGTCCATCCTGGCTCCGGCCCCTATACCGATCACCATGGGCGTCTTATCCTGGCCCCCAACCGTCGCACCGATACCCAGGTAATAGGACAACGCCAGGTTGCCGCCCAGTCCAAAGAAAAATGGCCCTGCAAACCAGCGTTTCAACACCCCAATATCAGCCTGGATTGCGAACCAGGAATCCAGGCTGATGCCCGAGGTCCAATACGAATTTTTAAAATTGTTATTGAACGTCTTTGCATCCTTTTTGTCCACGTAAGTAAAGCGGATCGCCTCGGTTATGTACACCTCCGGACTGCCCACCTTGCGTGCTATGTCCTGGCCCAACACGATTGAACCCGCAGGATGGATGTTGAGCGCCCCTTTTTGCACAATACCCAGGCCCTTGCCCAGGCTGGTTACACCGATTCCTGCACCGAAGTTCAAGTAACTGGTCGGCATCTCCCACATGGTCTTGCCAACACTAATCCTGGATTTTCCCAGGATTACCTGGGCCCTCATGGGACCAAGGTCCTTTTTCGCCCCCTTGGCCCATTTCGCCTTCAGGCCGGGGGTTGCCACGCACCCATCATGGATTTCACGGGCCTTGATGAATCCGACCCGCCTCTCCTTGGTGCCACCCAGGTACACCACGTAAAAGGGCATGTCCAGCTCCACCGTGTCCTTACCCAGGCACGAATAGGCATTCCACCCGTGCACTCGCACGATGGGCGCATGGATTTGGAAGTTTTTAACCTCCCGGATCGCCTTCATGAAGTGTTTACCGCAACCCTTTACCGCCTCGGTCAGGGCCAAATCAGCGGCCTTCTGTTTGCTGACGTAGTTGGAAATCGTCTGGGTGCCCACGGATGCGCTCCGCAGCACGACCTTGCCACCATGTCCGAAATTCCTGTCCAGTACGAAACGAAACGTGCCTGTTGACTGGTCCCCTCTGAATTTTACAAACGTCAGCGTAGCCCACACCCTGCATGACATGTAATGCGTGGTCTGGCCCGTTATGATGTCCCTGCCGATCTTTTCAACGCACTGGTGCTGAACGCTGAGGTCATGCCTGAACACCTCGGAGCAACGTTCAATCCTGGCCTGTAATTGCATCTTTACATCGCCTTCTTCGTACGTTTCCTCGCGGATCGTCTGCATGTCCTTCACCGCATTATCACACCACTGCATCAACGTTGGCGTATTCGGGTCGGATTCCTTGAATATGTCAAAGCGCAGGAGGTCCATTTTGTGGTACAACAATTGCAGTTTGCCAGGGGGCAGGTCCGACTGGATCCGCCCTGTCAACAAGGCCGGTTTCAGGCTTACCTTGCTGTACTTGTCCCACTGGGCCTCGTCATTGCCCGCATACGCGGTAACAGTTAGGAATACCACACCCGCAACCATCGTCCATTTCCACATGTTAGGTTTCATTCGGGTCCTCCGTTGTTGACCACCTGTTTCCGGGAATCTTTCCGAAAATTAACGTTGTATCTCCATGACTTGCAGCGTGGGCTCGTCCACTATCTTGCTGACGGTGAATCCCTCGTTTCGCAGTAATTTTCGCAGTTTGCGTGCATACGTTTTCCTTTGCCTGGCCCTCATGGGCATCACATAATCACCCATCATCGTGTTTTTCGTGCTGAGTTTTGCAATCCACCGGCACTGGTCACCGCCGCAGTAACGGCCCATTTCGTCTGCCAGGTCATCCATGAGTATCCCCTCGATTGCATCGGACACCTCGCTGTCCGAAAAATCACCGCGCAGCACGATCCTGGCCTTCACACCCTCCTTGGCCATGTCCGACCAGTAGCCCTGTATCTGTTCCAGGACCTTGGGCATGGCCCTGCCCACGGCCTCGCCGATTTCCTGTTGCAACGCCCTCGTTGCCAGTGGTGTGGCCCTACCCACCTGGGAGGCCAGCAATTTGCCCGATACCACCTCGTACGCCTTGATCGTGACCTGCACGCCATACCCGCCGTTTGGCCGGGTTTCCACGTAGTTGTGCTCGATATAGATGTCAGCACCGGCCATCAACGCCGTGGCAGCCACCGGGTCCTGGGGCAGCCCTTCCACGTTGGTCATGGCATCCAACATCCTCTGGGCCTTTTTTACAGCACCTGCATCCACCACTTCCCAGCGCTGGTTGACCAGCCACGAATTGATCCTCGTGGTGGTGATGTCGCTTTTGATCAGATTATCCCTGACCTTGTCCAACTGGTCCTGCAACCGGTTACGCCTGGCCACGGCATGCCGAAGGTCTGCCATCAAAGGACCAAGCCGCCTGATGAAGGTCTTGCAATTGCTGCTGGCCTTGATGTACCTGGCCGAAAAACTGTACAAGGCTTCCCGGTTAAAGTGCATCTTGTACCTGGTCCTGGACCTGGATATGTAGTGGTGTCCGCCGCTTGAGACCCCGTGAAAAGGTCCGCCTGAATACGAGCCATAGGACCCCGCGGTACCTGAATGCCGGTGTGTCATGGTGCCTTTGGACTTGTCCTTGTACGTGCTTTTGTGTTCAACCGTGGCCTGGGTCGCGGCAAAGCACCCGGCCTTGACCAGGGCCTTCTGGAACTTCATTAGTTTGTCCTCTGCCTTCAGGACCTCGGCCGATGCCTTTTTTATGCGCTTGGGCAGGGTACAAATCGGGGCATTGCGGTTGCCCTTGTCGCAGTCACCCTGGCTGTAGAACACCAGGATGGTGGGCCTGCCAACGGCCTTGGAAATGGACCGGCTTGCCTTGATTATGCCCGCCTCCACGAGGTGTCGTTTGAGTCCCGACGTGTCCACGGTAACGAACACACTAATCCGCATCTTTTCACCGCTGGCATCAAACCCGGTTCTGTATATCCTGCCGGGTGACGCAAAACCCTTAACCTGGTCAAAGTTTTGCCGTACATACCGTTGCGCTGAGGTCTTTTGGTCCGGGTCACCGGTCACGGACCTCGCTGCAAATTGCAGGGCCGCCAGTTTTGCTGTTTTTATGGCCTTGGCCTGGCCCTTGCCAACAGCGCCCTCCACGCGGTACTTCGCCTTGCCACTGCTGGTCATGGAATCCAGTATCACGTTGGCCCCTGTCTGGGTAAAGCCGTTTGCAACCCAAATGACCAGTCCGAATACAACCAACCCTCCCATAGTCCGAATCTGCCAGGATTTTTTCATTGATACCTCCTGCCTTTTCTTCTGCTTCCTACAGCCAAAAATTATAACTCGATATTACTCCTCTCTTAATTAGTATCATTTGGTTACCGTACTGTCAATGACCAACCGGTATCCCCGAATTTAGTCAGGTAATTTGGGCAAAGACACATAAATTGCTTTTTGAAACACCGATTTATATAATTTACAAGTAACGGTGCTTTATAGAAAGGAGACCTGTATGGATAACATCCACAGGATATTGGGACCTTTGAACGTGTTCTGGATATTTATGGCCTTATCATGCAGTACCATTTATCCACCCGCAAATCCACACAAAGATGCCAGTGAGATTACACGGGACTCCATAACCGAAACCGAGGAATTTCGGGATAGCCAAGGTGCAAGTGAAGACCTGCGGGGCGAAGATTTGTGGGGGGATCACTGTGGTGAAGAGGATGTTTTTACAGGGGATACGGGGGTGACCTGCCCTGGTGGCCCTGGCTGCGAATGCGAAAATAATTCAGATTGCCTGTCAAACCTTTGCCTTGAAACGGCGGACAAAAAACGATGTGCGAAATTCTGTGACAGCGATGCAAATTGTCCGGATGGTTACAAGTGCACTGCCATAGATACATCTGTTGGTACGGTGTATGCGTGTGCATATAAATTTCCGAGGCTGTGCCTGCCGTGCCAGCAGGACTCGGATTGTGCCACGCTTTCCATGCAAAAGGGCGCACTGTGCGTGGCCTGGGTGCCTGAACTGGATGCGAACGGCAAGGAAACCGGTAAATTCCTGCCAGGCTATGGTAATACGGGTGCCTTTTGCGGCACGCCTTGTGCGAAGGACGGGGATTGCCCGGCCGGCTATGCGTGCCAGATGGCTGAAACCACCGGCGGGGCAAAGGCCAAACAGTGCGTCATTACCAGCGGGAGTTGCGGATGTACGCCCAAGGCTGTCAGGCTGAAGGCGGTTGGGACATGTTACGCGCGTAACGATTTCGGAACGTGCACCGGGACCCAGGAGTGCGCCACTGACTGGACCATGGGCAAGTGCAGCGCAAAGGAACCGAAGGCCGAGGTGTGTAACCACGAGGACGACAACTGCGACGGCAGGACGGACGAGGGCATAGATACCCAAACGGATGTCAATAACTGCG
This sequence comes from Deltaproteobacteria bacterium, assembly GCA_015493765.1. Taxonomy (GTDB): domain Bacteria; phylum Myxococcota_A; class UBA9042; order DTJE01; family S145-11; genus S145-11. The sequence continues at coordinate 6,619 of WGCQ01000029.1, read as the reverse complement.
GTGACTGCGGAATAAAGTGTACGAACGACCACGGTGATACCCGGTGTGTACAGGGAAAATGCGTGGCGCAATGCGACGCGGGATTCGGGGATTGCGACGGTGACCCGACCAACGGCTGTGAAACAGACCTGTCCACGGTGGACAGGTGCGGCCAGTGTACCGGGACAGGTGGCTGTCCTGACGGCTTTTTGTGCAAGGACGGTGCCTGCGTCAAAAAATATGGCAATGGCAAAAACTGCGATACGGGAACGGATTGCCTCAGTGGGATATGCAAGGACGGGGTGTGCTGTGACCAGGCATGTGACGGACCGTGTCAGAGTTGCAGCACCGGGCAGTGCCTGCCCGTAAAGGGGCAGGACGATGTTCCCGAATGTGCTGATGCGCATACCTGTGACGACACGGGCGCCTGCGTGTTGAAAGACCAGCAGCTGTGTACAAAGGACTCCGATTGCCTCAGTGGAATATGCGAGGCCGACTATGATGGCACGGGCAAATGGTGCGGTTCTGGTGATGAGTGTTTCCACGATGGCAGGGTGTACCAGGAAGGGGCTTTCAGTGTGGATTGCTGGGACACCAATAACAGGGCGCAATGCAAGGCGGGTCAATGGACAAAAGTCAATTGCGGGGCCAATACATGCAGCGGCGAATGCGGCGGTGCAACAAACGGGTGTCTGTTCCATGTGAAGGGATGCGATGCCGGCCATTGCGTGGACAAAACAGTCGATGTGGACACCATGCAGGCCAGGTGCACGGCATGCAAACTGTCCTGGGCATTGGGTGGCGAAGTCGCCGCGTCCACATGTTGCGGGGACGACCCGGACGAGTATGCACTGACATGCAAGGACTCCTCTGCCAACGGCAACTGCGGTAAGGACACCCAGGCCTGCTGCAAGGCAAAAAACGACTGTGTGGACGACCATGGCAACTGCGTAACATCTGGTAAATGTGTTGTTTTTGGCACAGCAAAGAAAAAATCATTTTGCGATACCGGGCAATGGCAGGACCCGGATGAAAAAGAGGCTTATTGTGAAAACGGCTGTGGTTACAAATGGTTGGCCGATGGAATCGGGAAAAACGCCAGGTGTTGTGGCGACGACCCGGGTGAATTCTTTGAACAGACGTCAGGAAACGGCAGGAGTTGCTGTTATAACGCAAAAGTCCTGGCAAGCGGGGCCAGCAATGCATCAATTTTGTGCTTTAATGGCCAATTATACGATTGCAACAAGCAGGTGGTTGACAACACACATACAATAACCCAGGCGACCACATGTCAGCATATAGGCGGCTTTTACTGCAGCAAGGACAACACGTGGAAAAAGGGTGCGGATACCGGATGTACGTGCACAGGGGATAAGGGGTGCCTGTCAGGCCATTGCTCGAAGGATTATGACAAGACGGGCCAGTGGTGCGCAGAACCAGGAACCTGCGTACATAATAAAGCCGTTTATCAATCGGAACAGTACTCCAAAGATTGTTTTGACAGCAAGGATCAGGCCAGATGTGTGAACGGACAATGGGTAACTGCCACGTGTGGTACCGATAATACGTGTACGCACCATTACTGTGCCGGTGGCGCATGCAAGGTACAGTACGCTGGCATCACTACATCGTGCAATGGCAATTCGGTGTGTTCATCAGGGACTGGTGACGGGCGCTATAATCATTCAGGACACTACGTGTGCAAGGGTTATTGTGACGGCAGCGGCCATTGCGACTATGCGGGCAGTTGCCAGGATTGTAATGCAACATTTTATGGCGCTTATGGCACGTGCAGCAATAACGTATGCAGCATGACATCGTGTCATAATGGCTATGGTAATTGCAACGGCTCGTCCAAGGACGGCTGCGAAACGAATCTCACCAAAACAGGCTCATGCGGCAGTCCCGTAAAATCGCTTGTGGCGTACTCATACAACACGTGTGTATCGCTCGGACAATATAAATACTATGGTACACGGTGGTTCAAGATACATGTCATTTGTAGTCGAATACTTACGTGTAATGTAAAATTCAGTTTATCCGTACCCTCCGGCACGAATTATGACCTGTATCTTTACGAAGGAAGTTCTTGCAGTGCCTTACATACATTAAAATCTTCCACAAACGGCGGAAGTACAGCCGAATCCATCATGTATTCGTGGCCCTACGGCAACAAGGATTTTTACGTCCAGGTACATTTCGTGTCCGGCAATACATGCGCCCAGTGGTTGCTGGCACCCTATGCCGGCAAGTACTGTAAATAAGCCCAAATTACCTGACTAAATTCGGCAGCCGGGCACAGCAAGTGGCCCATCTGCTTTGTCGTTTGCACCTGTGTATGCTCAACGTAGCGCTGTGGGTCATTGCGTCAAAGGCGCAATGAATTCAAGCATCCACGGATGCGCAGAACCACGCCTGCGCTCAAATTGGTTCAGCGACTTGCATCTGAACCACTTGCCGCACCCTTTGTCCTCAAATCTGTCCGTTAATTTAGGAGGTAATTTGGACTATCCATTTTGGTTTGTATTCTGTAAAATAGATTTGTATAATTGTTGTGGTAACGTTTGTTGTCGGAGGTTTTCGTGAAAAAAATCAAAGTAGTGGTGCTGTTTGGCCTTTTGGGTTTGTTTGCCTCATGCAGTGGCGGGGGACTGCCCACAACGCCAGGCAACAAGGATGCCTCGACCAGACACGATATCACGGCCATGGACGTGCATTTTATTAACGAAACGCTGGTGGATGGACAGGACATCCAACAAGGCAGGGACAATCAACAGGGTGAAATCTATAACGATATTAAATACGAAGATACGTCATGGCCGTGGCCTGACGGCTGCGACACCGATGGTGCCGGCGCAAATTGCCCAGGTGGTGAAGGCTGCGAGTGCAAGGATAATTCGGATTGCTACTCGGGTTTTTGCATCGAAACCGCTAATGGCCACAGGTGTGCACAATTATGTGACAGTGATGCATCATGCCCGGATGGATACAAGTGTACCTCCGTCGAGAATACGGGTGGTGATACGGTGTACATTTGCGTGTACAAATTTCCGAAATTGTGCATGCCATGCAAGGAGGACTCGGATTGTACCGCGAGTTTCGTACCCGAGGGCGCAATGTGCGTGGCCTGGGTACCTGAAGTGGATGCAAACGGCCAGGAAACCGGTAAATTTGTGCCGGGTTATGGAAACGAGGGGGCCTTTTGCGGTACGCCGTGCGAAAATGACGGTGATTGCCTGGCCGGTTACGCGTGCAAGACCATAAAATCGACCAGCGGGGCCGAGGCCAAACAGTGCGTGCTGACCAGTGGCAGCTGCGGATGCACACCAAAGGCATCGAAATTGCAGGCCATGGGTACGTGTTACTCGCGCAACGACTTCGGCACGTGCACGGGTACACAGCAATGCGGAACTGACGGGACCATGGGCAAGTGTAGCGCCAAGGAACCAAAGGCCGAGGTGTGCAACCACGAGGACGACAACTGCGACGGCCAGACAGACGAGGGCATCGACACGCAAACGGACGTCAATAACTGTGGTGATTGCGGAATAAAGTGTACGAACGACCACGGTAATACCCAGTGCATACAGGGGAAATGCGTACCACAATGCGACGCTGGATTCTGGGATTGTGACGGGGACCCGACCAACGGTTGCGAGACAGACCTGTCCACAGTGGACAGTTGCGGACAGTGCACCAGGACAGAGGAATGCCCGGAGGGGTTCTCATGCAAGGACGGCACCTGCATCAAGAAATATTCCAACGGCCATCAATGCAATAGCGCCGATGAATGCGCAGGTGGATACTGCACGGACGAGGGCGTATGCTGCGACCAGGCCTGTGACGGGCCGTGCCAGAGCTGCAGCGGTAAATCATGCAAACCCGTGGCCCAGGATGGTATGCCTGAAACAGCGGATGCCTGCGGGGGATTCCTGTGTGACGGTAACGGCGCATGCCTGACCGAATGCAACAGCAATGCGGACTGCCTGGACAATTACTTCTGTGAACAGACGCCAGGTGACCCTGAATTCCACAAGTGCAAACCCGATATGGACCTGGGTGGTGATTGTTCCGATGAGGGATACGAGGCATGCAAGAGCAATTTCTGCGCTGATGGGGTATGTTGTGAGAACCCATGCGACGGGTCATGCCACCAGTGCAATGCACAGGGTAAGTGCGTGCAGGTCCTGAATGCCGAAGACCCGGATACGTGTGGTGATACCAAGCAATGCGATGCAAACGGTGAGTGCGTGCTGAAGAACGGACAGACCTGCTCGTCCAACAATGATTGCCTGAGTGGTATCTGCAAGGATGGTTTTTGTTGCGACACATCGTGTGATGCACCGTGTTCGGAATGTACGGCCACAGGCTGCCAGCCGGTAAAGGGCCGGGATGACGTGCCTGAATGCACGGGTGACCATACGTGCAATGGTTCGGGACAATGCGTACTGAAAAGCGGGCACACGTGCAACAGCGATGCCGACTGCGCAAGCGGCAAATGCAAGGCCGATTACGACGGCACAGGGAATTGGTGCGCAAACCCGGACCAGTGTTTCCATGACGGGGTTGCATATGCCGACGGGGACCTCAGCATAGATTGCTGGGACTCGACGAACCAGGCAAAATGCCAGAACGGCCAGTGGGTAAAGCAGAGTTGCGGAGACAGCGGGTGCGCCGGGAATTGCGGGGGTGATGTGAACGGATGCGAATACCACGTAATGAGTTGCGCCGCTGGCAAGTGCCAGGACAATGCACAGGACGTGGATACCGGCCAGCCCATGTGCGAGGCGTGCGGTTTGCAATGGTCCATTGGCGGTGATGCGGCAACGTCATCGTGCTGTGGGGACGACCCGAACGAATACGTATTACACTGCCGGGATTCCTCGGCCAACGGTGACTGCGGCAATGACGATACTGCATGCTGCAAAAAAAAGAATGATTGCGTGGACCACCAGGGTAACTGCGTCAGCACAGGCAAATGCTATTCCTTTGGTACCGATAACAAAAAATCCTATTGCGATGCCGGGCAGTGGCAGGACCCGGATGAGGCAGAGCCATATTGCGAGGCCAGTGGGTGTGGTTATAAGTGGTTGTCCCATGGCACAGGCCACAATGCCAAGTGTTGCGGCGATGACCCGGGCGAGAATTTCAATCAATTGCCCGGTCCGGGCAGGAGTTGCTGTTATAATGGCAAAATCATGGCCAGTGGTTCATCCAACGGCTCTGTACTGTGTTATAACGGTCACTTATATGAATGCAACAGCAATACCTTGGGCAATGTTTCCACGACCCGAAATACATGCGACCAGACCGGCAACATGTACTGCAGCAGTGACGGTACATGGAAAACCGGCAAGGACAACGGCTGCATGTGTACAAACAGCAATGCATGTGGTTCCGGGTATTGCAAGAGCGATTACGATGGCAGTGGTAGCTGGTGTGCTGACGGGGACCAGTGTGTGCACAACGGGCATTTATATAATTCCGGGGCCTTTTCAGGCGATTGCTACGATGGTACACACCAGGCAAAGTGCCTGAATGGAAAATGGAGTGCATCCAGTTGTGGAACCGACTCCACCTGTACGCACTATATCTGCATCGGTGGCAGTTGCAAGCCCCAGTACCGCAGTTCATCCACCAGATGCGACAGCACATACAGGTGTTCCTCGGGCGCAGGTGATAACCGGTACAACAAGGCCGGCATCTACAGGTGCCAGGGGTATTGCGATGGCGCGGGACACTGCGATTATGCGGGGAGTTGCGACAAGTGCTCGGATAATTTTTCACACGGCACAGGTACCTGCTCCGGGGACAATTGTGTGCTGGTCTCTTGCGACAAGGGGTATGCCAACTGTTACGGAGGGGCCAACAGTGCATGTGAAACCTACCTGAATGCAAACCCTGGGTCCTGCTCCGGGGCAACGAGCCTGGGCACCGTTTGTGCCGATAAATCCGCTTCCGCGTCCAGTTCGGGCAGGGGGAACAAGTGGTTCAAGGTCTATATGAAAGAGTGTGATAATTGGGACAAAGATTTGAAAATGAATATAACCCTAAGCGTGCCCTCAGGGGTTGACTATGACCTCTACCTTTACAACGGGAGTTGCGGATACATGAAAGCCAGCACAACCGTGGGTAATGGGAGTGATGAATCAATAAACTACGGCTGGAGTGATAGTTGGGGCCATGACAATTCACGGTGGTTCTATATAAAGGTTGTTTACAGGAACGGTTCGAGTTGCGGTAATTGGAAACTGACCGTTACAGGGGGGTGATTCGTTAAAGAATTCGTTTTACCCCAAATTGAGGCTCTTCCGGAATTAGCCTGGGTAATGGATCGGGATTTGAGTTTGATATGCGATGCATATCGGCTGATCGGGTCCGACTGTGGTCCTGACTCCCTGATTCCTCGCCGGCTTCCAGCCGGCACTCTTAAACAAATGGCAGACACACAGGTCTGTCCCTACGGCACGGCCTCGCCCAGTCTTTCCGTGACCGAGACCGTTGACCGAGACCGTTGACCGAGACCGTTGACCGAGACCGTTGACCGAGACCGTTGACCGTGGGGAGCGGGCGGTTGGGACACAGGCCGGGCTAACGCATGGGCCCTCCCCCGCCGGCACGCCGAGCCAAATCCAGGTCT
>WGCQ01000028.1 GCA_015493765.1 Deltaproteobacteria bacterium | reverse complement strand
CTCCCACACCCGCCCAGTTGAGGGCCGTGCGGGCAGCAATCAACACGCCGGACCTGGTCGCGATCCAGGGGCCGCCGGGCACAGGCAAGACCACGGTGATAGTGGCCATAATCGAAACCCTGAAATACCTGGCCCAAAAGGAAGGGCGTACCGGCATACACACACTGATCACATCGTACCAGCACGTGGCTGTGGAAAATGCGTTGGACAGGGTGGAAAATTTCGGCCTGCCAGTATTAAAGGTGGGCACCAGGTCGGGCGAGGACCAGGTGCAACAGGTGCTGGGTAAGGTTGACGAATGGTCCGAACAGGTGGTGGACTCGGTAAAGGTCCGTTTCCCCGATGTCCTCGACAAGGTTTTCGAGGTGGATACGCTGAAGTCCATTGACAAATTGCTGGGCAGGGCCTTCGACCTGGACAGGTATATTCACGCGCTGGATGCAATACGCAACAGGTTGTTTCCTTTCATACCCCGGTCCCTGGATAAGGAGTTACAAGACCTGATACGGGACCTGAAACAGGAATGGGCGGATGCGGCAGGTAACCCGGAACTGGCACGGGTGGTCAGGGGGCTGCGGACCAGGTCGCTTACGTGGTCTGACGACGGTCCGGCCAGGGTGACCAGGGTGCTGGTGAGGCTGAATAATTACCTGGGCGATAGCGACAAACGCCTGCTGCAGAGTTTGCGCAGCAAGGACATGCCAGAAAGACAGGATTTCGAGGACCTGGCCGGGTTAAAGATGAGATTGCTGTTAAAACTGGCACCCAGGCCCCATGTCCGGTGGCTGCCCATACACCGACCCGGGGTGGACGATGTGCTGACCAGGGTCAGGCGGGTGGTACAGACCGCCATGGAACAACGCGCGGACCGGGTGGTTGACCTGATCACAGCCTTTTATGTACAGCGCATGGGGCATTCGTTGGGCGAATTGAGGGAGGCCGTACTGGCGTATTCCGGCCAGGTGGGCGCAACGGTGCAGCAGGCTGCCGGACATACGATGAGCGAGGTGATGGAGGGCGGGGACTGGTTGTCCGTAATCATAGACGAGGCAGGCAGGGCCCAGCCTTCGGACCTGGTGGTGCCCATGGTCAGGGCCAGACGCAGGGTTGTTTTGGTGGGTGATCACAAGCAATTGCCCCACATGGTGGACGAACGCCTGATGCGTGCCATGGAGAAATCGGACGACATGACGCACGAGGAAATAGAAATCAAATTGAAGGAATCGATGTTTCAGCGTGTTTACAAGGCCTATGAAGACACGCCCAGGGCCGTTATGCTGGACGAACAGTTCAGGATGCATCCCTTGCTGGGTGAATTGATCAGCGAGGTATTTTACGATGGAAAATTGAAATCCCCGTTGCCGGAAAAATTTTTCCGACACGAGGTAAAAGTATTCGGGAAACCAGGCCCCATGGCATGGGTGGATGTGGCTGCGGGCCGGCACAAACGTCAGGGCACCAGCCTGGTCCGGGAGGCTGAGGCCGAGGTGCTGGTGGAAAAGCTCAAGGCCGTGCTGGATGACCCGGGCGGTAAGGGGCTTAAAATCGGTGTGATTACCTTTTATTCCGCCCAAAGGGACCTGATCATGGGGCTGGCAGAATCGGCGGGTGTGGCGGATGCAGTGGAAATCGGCACGGTGGATGCGTTCCAGGGCCGTGAATTCGATATCGTGTTCCTGTCACCCGTACGTGCCGGTTTGGACAGCAAGTTTGGGTTTCTGAAGATGCAAAACCGTTTGAACGTGGCATTGAGCAGGGCCAGGCGCATGGTCGTGGTAGTGGGTGATCACGCGTTGTACGCATCGGACCGGGCCAGGGATAAGGTTCCAGGATTGCGGAGATTTGCAGGGATTTGCATGGACAGGGGATGGGTACATGAGTGAGATTTACACGTTTTTTCATCCTGAGTTAATGAAAACTGGTGCTCACTGGCACAAAAAACTGTTCCGGGGCTTTGACTGCGCGTACCGTTGCTGGGTGGCGCTGAACATGGAAGTTGTCAGGATAGAGGCCCGAGGACCGGTGCAGGGACCTGACCCGTTCCAGGAATTCGTGCTGCGTTTTTTACTGGCCGGTTTTATTGATGTTGACGGGATTGCCCTGCGCATGGGGCTGGAAACCAGGCTGGTTGAAGAGGTGGTCACCAGGCTGCAGGCCAGGGGCATGGTGGACAATGACCTGAGGGTTACGGACAGGGGTGTGTCCTGGCTGAATGACACGGACGACGCGGAGGATGTCTTTTGGGAGGGATTTGCGTTCAGGCGTGATGGCAGGATGCTGGGAATCCTGTCCGGGGATTACAGGCGGGTGGTTACGGATAAAAACCTGGGTACCGAAGGCAAACCCGAGTACGTGCAGTGGCAGGAACAGGCTGGTAATACGCAGCCTGGGAATCAACAGAACCGGCAGTTGGACCTGTTAAGGGCCTTGAAACGCTTCAAGGAACTGGTAAGATTTGCAGACCCAAGAGGTGAATTTCTGGACCCCTGGCCAATGAGCGCCAGGATACGCGTGACAGGCGTCTGGGAAAAGGCCCTGGTTGTTGTGCCCGCATGCCTGACCGCAGATGACGCTATGATCACAGGGGACCCGGTGTTTGGCAGGGCATGCGACCTGTTGTCCGGGCACAGACCCGGGGAACTGGATCAATGGCTCAGACAAAAGGCAAGGGACAGGAAAAACGAAAAAAATACCAATAAAAACATGCCTTTGGTGTTTGCAGGGATCGATGTCACGGAATTCGGTAAAGCGGGTCTGGATCTGGGACGCGCATGGCGGGTATTCAAGGATTTGCAGCAGGCAAAGGGCAGGTTCCCTGAACAGGTTAAAACGTTTTTGCTGCACCTGGAATCCGGCCTGGTGGGTGTGATAGCCAAAGCGATACGGGATCCCAGGGTCGCGAATAGCCTGAGTCGCGATAACCGCAATGAAAACGCCCGTCGCCTGGGGGAAATGGCCATAAAGTTGGGATTTGAGATCGACTGCCTGGAAAAATTTTTCCGGATTTCCTCCGGTGAGGCCTTTGGTGGGCGCAACAAGGAAACCGACAGGAACCTGAGATCCGCCTTGGCCCTGGCCATGCTTTCCCGGGCTGGTTTTTTACAGGAACTGGCGCAACAGGTGCCCCGAGCACTGTGCCTGTTGCAGGATTTGCATGAGTACAGGGCCAGGGCCATGCACGACACGGGGCAAAGGGAAACACCGTCCATGCACCAGATGCAGGCATGGGTGAACATGGTGAAGGCACTCCTGGATGCGTGGAAACCGGGCAGTAACCGGGAAGACCGGGAAGGATGGGTGGCAACAGACCTGCCACAATGGAGTTCCCTGGATGCTGCGGCCGCGTGGAATGCCGAGCAGGATGTAGAACATTTGGGGCTGAAAAACAAGGAAATAAACGACGTTGTCCACACCGTGTTTTACGAAAAAAACAGGTTGGCTGCCAATTTGACGGAGGGGACGGAGTTTATCATGGGACTTGGTAAAATGCTGGAAGCGGTGTTTAAATTACTGAATCTGGGATTCGACCCGGATTACGGAAAGATTTTGCCGGAAGAAAGGCAAAAAATTTTCGCATTCATGATGCATAGGGCCAAAGGCATAGGTCTGGATGAAACTGATTATCAGCGATTGTTTCGTTTGAGAAAAGAGCGAATAGTAAAAGGAGATACACTGTCAGCACTGGTGTGCCAGGCCATTATTGCAGCGGGCGATTCACAGGAGCATCCCATTCGGAAACTGACCCACAGTATGCCTGACTGGGCCGCTATTACGGACAGGGTGTTGGATCTACGCGGGCATAGCGGCAAAAAGGCCGCTGACACGGAGAACAGGGAGTTGTTTGAACTGATGGACAGGGTATTGGATATGGTGAAATTTGCAGACAGGGAGGTTTTAAACAATGGGTAAAAAAAAGGTCAAAAAATCGCCTGTAAGAACGGGCAACACGGGTGAACCAGACTGCGAGGGTTGCGAACAAAAACTGAGTCAGCAGCAGGAGGAACTGAAGGCCCGACAGGCGGCACTGGATACCAGGACTCAGGAATTGGAGGCATTGAAAGCGGATTTGGAGGACCAAAAGGCCGAAGTGATGCAAAAATTGAGGGAATACGAACACCTGTCCAGGCAGGTGGCAGATGAAAAAGAGGTCCTGTTACGGGAAAAAACCCGGGCGCAGGAGGGCTTTGCCTCGGAACAAAAAGTTATCCTGGACCACCTGCATCAGCAACTCGATGCCCTGGCCAAAGACAGGGCGAACCTGGAGGCCAGGGTCCTGAAAATATCTGCTGAGGCCGCATCCATGGTCGAACAGCAGGTGGAGTCAGCAGGCAGGGCAAAACTGGAGGCCCTGGAAAAGGAAATGCAAACCGCCAGGGACCTGCACGAACAGGCCCTGAACCAGGTCATGCAAGCCGTTGAGAAACTGGGGCACACGGCCTTTGAAAATGCCAGGAAAACGATAGACGATTTCGTTGACAAAAGCCTGGCGGAGATGGAAAACAGGTTGCGGCAAAAATTTTCCGTGCTGGAGGAGCGGGAGCAGGTCCTTGAGAAACGGGAACAGCAGGCCTCCAGGCTGCGACAGCAGGCGGACCTGGACATGGAAAAGGCCCGGGAGACCATCCGATGGCACGAAGAGGAGATGGAAAGGGAAAAGGCCCGGTTACAGGATGAGTTTGGCCAGGAAATACAGACCTTGAAGGAAAAGAACCAGGACCTTATGGACCAGGTACTGCAAATGGAGGACGAAATAGACCGCATCAGGCACCAGCATGTGATGATCGATGGCAGGTCAGCGGAAGAGGTGGCAGCGGAACTGAAGGAATTGAAAAAGGAAAACCGGAAACTGAAAAAACGCATGGAATCCATGTTACCACGGGATGAAGCCGAGCGTTTGCAAGGCATGGAGCAGGGATACGAAGCTGCGAAACTGGAGATCGCGCAATTGAAAAACGAAAGGGACAAACTGTACCAATCGGTTTCGGATCTGGAGTCCGCAGAACTCCGGATAGAGGCCTTGCAGACCAGGGAGAAAACGTACAAACGCACCATTGAAGGCATGCGGCAGGAACTGGAACACATGAAAAGCTTGTGGGAAAAACCCCAGGAACTAAAAGACCGGATGCAGGCATTGATAAAGGCACCGGATTCCATGGGGCATCAGGTCAAGGAATGCAACGAGGACGACGAAACGCAATGGTTGTCAAGGGTGAAAGAAGGGATTCGAGGGGTTGGGTTTGAATTCCCGGAACGCCTGATCAACGCGTATCACACATCATTAAAGATAGCGGAATATGCGCCCATGGTGGTGCTGGCAGGACCCAGTGGAACAGGAAAGAGCGCCCTGGGGCAATTGTACGCGCATTTTGGCGGGCTGTACTGGCAAAGCGTTCAGGTAAAACCGGATTGGGACAGTCCCCAGGCATTGTTCGGGTATTTTCACCCCATTGACAACAAATTCAATGCCACCACCCTGGCCAGGGCCATGTACCAGTTGAATAACAACGATGACTTGAAAAACATGATGCTGTTGGTGCTGCTGGATGAAATGAACCTGGCTCACGTGGAACAGTATTTCGCGGATCCGCTCAGCCTGATGGAGGAACGGAGGTTGAAGGCCGGGGATGTGTTCGTGGAACTGGACATGGGCGCAGGCGTGAAAAAGGGAAAACTGGTGTTATCAGAAAATATCCTGTGGACAGGCACGATCAACGTGGATGAATCCACACTGGCGTTGTCGGACAAGGTGATCGACAGGGCCAACTGGATATATTTCCCGTCGCCCGAGACCTTTGTCGACTCACCTGTCCGGGCCGTTGCAGGGCAGATGGAACATGCCATGTCCTTTTTGACCTGGAGTCAATGGGTTCGGAAACCTGAAAATGAAATGATGGAATTTTTGCAAGAGTATCGCACCCGGATAGAGGAAATAAACCGGCTCATGAAGGATGCTGGCCGTGCAGTGGGACACAGGGTCTGGGCCGCGATGCAGGCCTATATGGTGAATTATCCAGGCGTATGGCAGGCGTGGCAGGCATACAAGGCTGTAAAAGGCCAGGAAAACCAGGAGAATGAACAGAATTCCCGGGAAAAGGTCTTGACAGGGCTGTTGGACCTGGCTTTCGAGGACCAACTGGTGCAAAGATTGTTCCCTAAACTCAAGGGGTTGGAGGTCAAGGGCAGGATTGGTGACATACTGGGAGAGATAAAGGAAAAAATCATTGGTTTCAGTGCTGGCGCGGATTTTGAAAGGGCCATGCAAAATCCCTACGGCATATTCATGGTGGTAAGTGCGGATTATTTGAAGGACCGGGAATAATGGCTGATGATGTACTGAAAATCCAGGACCTGTTGAACAGGACCACGGAACAGGACCCCAGGACAGGTGAAAACCTGCCCGTAAAATTGACAGATTTTCTGAAAAACTTCTTACAGGCACTGGACAAAGAACCGGACTACTACCAGGACGCACTGGTTCGGGTGATCGATTTCGTGGAAGGGGCTATGTTGGAACTGCTGAAGGCCCCTGCGTCAAAACTGGTCAGGGAACACGCAATGGTCCCTGTGGAAAAAGCGGTTTTCGGCGATTCCAGGTCCATGATGGCCCTGATGAGACTACCTGGCAGGACAGTGAAAGAAAGGCTGGCCGGACGCCCGAAGGTCATGGATTTGACCAGGATCAGGGTGGTGGATTTGCCTGAAAACAGGGTGGTGGTCAGGGTGGCCAAAATGCTCATGGACCGGATCAATGACCGCCCGGACCTGAAAAAGCATCCATGTTTTTCCGAACTGTACCGCAGGCTGGATGCCGGGTTGTACAGGGGGCCCTTGCGAGGGGTCAGGCCGGGCCCGGTGCAGCCCGTAAACCGGCTGATGTTCCATCCCCTGTATTCCAGGGTGCGCAGGGCCATGGACATGCTGGAAAGGCTCGATGCGACCAGGGATAAAATATCCGTGGAGCCGGATTATTTCCTGTTCTGGGCAGTGGTGGCCAAGGCGGTTGAGGATGGCAGGGTCAGGCCCATGGACCTGGTTGTACAGCCAAGGGACGGTGGTTTCGGCGATAAATCACCGGGCATCTATTTCATGTCCGGACAAGGCAATTGTAAACGGCTGGAACACATGTGTGTGCTGGATGGCGATGAAGGGCAATTATGGCAACTGGATGGTCATGGGATGCGTATCGGTGATGTTCAATATCAATGGCCAATGCCTGGGATTGGCAAAATTCATGCGTTTTCTGATCACCTGGCAGCATTTATCAGCCAACCCATGGAAAAAGGCTTTGTGGACATTGTGGATGGCTGGCAGGTGGCGGACCTGTCCATGCCCTTCCGTGAGCGACACGGGGTCTGGATTGAGACCGAATTCGGGAAACAGTCCTCGTCCAGGCTGGATTTTTTTGATTTCCATGACGGACTGCCCGTTATTGGCCGGGGCATGGAACCAAGGGGCCTGTATCCCGGGCTCATGGATGAACAGCCCAAAAATATCTCCGACCTGGTGGGGCGTTTTGAAAATAGGGTTACGGCCTTTCCCGGACAGGTTTCGGAATCCGCGACGGATGTGTTGCAGGTAACTGCTGAAGCCAGGTCATGCAGCCTGGTTCCCAGGGGGGTGGCAGCTGGCCTGGGTTATGCAATCCGGCAAGAATTAAAACCAAATGAAAGGTTTTGGGTCGTGGAGATCGACGGGGATTACCCCATTGCATGGCCCATGGAGGTCAGGACGAACAGGCGGCTGCAAGATGAAAGACCGGCGGACCGGGCCATTTACCTGAAACAGGGACCAGTCCTGGAACTGGACGAGATCAGCGGCTTTCACGCCTGGCTGGTGCAGTCAGTGGATGACCTGGTAAAAAAGGTGCTCCCACCGTGCCAGGCCCACATGCGTGCCCTGGTGATGAATAATCCGCAGGTCCTGGGTATGTTCATGGAATCGGGACTGAAACTGCCGTGTCGAAACGGGGACAACATCCAGTGGGTCGGGTTGGATGGCCTGAATACCAAAAACAGGATCCTGGATTTTATGGAAAGAATTGTATCCAAACTCAAACAAGAACTGGGGGAAAAGGAACAAAATGGCCGCATAGTCATGGTATGCAGCGGTCCGCTGGACGGACAGGCAACCGGATGCGCGGATGCCCGGGACCTGAGCCTGGGGCTGTCAGAAATTGCCGAACGTATGGATTCGGGCCTGACCATATGGGTGACCGAATCCCTGGACACGTGGATAGAGGTGATCCGGGACAGGCGGTTCAGGTTGGAAAAATTTGCCGATAACCGGGAAATGGAATGGGTGTTTGGGAAAGAATATGGACTCAGGAAAGAAATTTCCGCGAAGGGGAAAACAATTTCCATGGGTGGTATCTATTCCAGACCCAGGCTTTTGCGTTGTGACGAATGTGATTTCGGCATAACGGCCATGGCCATGGGTTACAAGCTGGGCCTGCGCGTACGCAGGGACCTGAGGGTAATCGCAGGTGACAGGGCAATCCGCATCGTACCCCAGGAATGGGATGGCGGGATGAAACTATTGCCCCCTGATGGTTGGTTGCGTCTGATTTCCAACAAGTTAGCGGAACAACTCAATCGCAATTTAGACGATAGTTGGTACTCGTTCGAAAAATACGGAAGGGTGGCTTACCCCTTAAAGGTCCTGGCCGGATGGGGTGTCGGCCTTGGTCCTGTGGCGCGTCAGGTCAAGGAACTGGCATGGCCGGTGTTAAAAAAGCCTTCGGGTTACAAAGACGAAATCCGACAAATCGCTGCCACCTGTCTGTTGTACGCCGGGGATATTGGTTTTTTTGTGGATTACCGAAAACACCCTGACAGGTATCCTGACCCTAAATGGGAGGCGTTCAGGGTATATGAAATCCGGCATCAACGGTGGGATCATTTTAGCAGGGAAATTGCTGTAAAATTCCATAAGGCCATGGATAATTTTGACCCCAGGGCTCTCAGCCAGATCACGGACCTGGCCGCCATGGCTATAATCTCCGGCAAGGACGACTGGTGCAAACACGTGGATAACCGGTTGTTTGGCAGGTTGTTGACGCGGGTACGTGCATCCATGGCAAATATGTGGCGCAGGATGATGGCAGGTGAAGGTCAATGGCGAGACGAAAGGTCCTTGTTTAAAAGGCCTTTTGAACAAGATCTGCGTTTTTTGATCGCAGTCGGTATGTATTGCCAGGACAGGCTACACCCAAACATGGCATGGCAGATGGCGCGCCTAGCCAGGGTCGTGGACGGGTTGAGAACGGGGTGGGCGCCCGGATGGGGCTGGATGTACGGCAATCCGTTCAGGCTGCCGGATTCGTGCCATGGGTGGGATGTACAACTGAGTGACATGGCCAGTGTTGCCAGTTGTTTGCTGGCGGGTGTTCTGCCCATGGATTTTTTGCGGATAATCGGTCAAAATGGGGCGTCAGACCGGGAGTTTTGACATGAAAAAATACGCGTTGATCAGTTGGATTGCCTTGAATAACGACCCCTATACGGTCAGGGATGGTAAAAATATCCCTGGACCAACCCTCACCCTGTTGTTCAATGAAAAATCACCTTTCAGGGACCGGATCGATCGCGTCATGTTGTTGAAACAAAGTCGCGCGGACGAAAAATTCAGGGAATTGAAGGCGGAAATCCGAAACAGGGACCGTGGTATAAAAGTTGAGTCCTGGAATATAGATGAAAAGATCGACCCCACGGACCACAAGGTGCTTTTTAAGCACATGAAACAAGCGGTTGCATCATTCAGGCAAAAAATCGGGCCGGATACGACCATGGTGATCCACGTCAGTCCGGGTACGCCTGCCATGCACACGATCTGGGTGCTGATGGCTGCAACCAGCATGATCGATAAACCATTGCGGGTTGTACAGTCGTACAGGCCCGGTGACAGGTCGGACAAGGTGGTTGGGGATGTGAACCTGGAAATAGATAGTTTTTTCCATGCGTATCAGCAGACCCGTGTAAAGGGCGCAGGCCATGTGACCGAATTGCTGTGGAACCCGGCGCATTTGCAAACCAATACCATGCGGGCTCTGTTCCGGGACCTCAGCCTGATGGCAAAGGTCAAGGTGCCGATCCTTATCCTGGGCGAACGAGGCACGGGCAAAACCACGCTTGCTCGCTGGATACGCGCCAACAGTCCCTTTCGTAACAAGAAACTCAAAAACTGGCCGGTAATGGCATGCGGTCAATTTTTGCCTGAAACCATGAGGGACGAATTGTTCGGCCACAAAAAGGGGGCGTTCTCAGGTGCGGACAAGGACAAGGACGGGATGTTGAAGGTCCTGGACAGGGACACCCTGTTTCTGGACGAAATAGGTGACCTGGATCGGGACCTGCAAAGGACCCTGATTCGGGCCATGGAGGAAAAGACCTTCCAGCCACTCGGTTCCACGGATATGGTAAAATCGGATTTTCGCCTGATCACATCCACAAACCTTGGTATCCATGATTTACAACAAAAACTGGATGCGGATTTTTTCGACCGCATCAGCTATTTTGTTGTGACCATGCCACCTCTGCGACAGGTTCGGGACGAAATCCCGTGGATTTGGCAGAGGGTATTAAAAGAGGCCGCATCCAGGACAGGTTCAAACATGCCAGAATTGACCGAACACAGGCGAAAACGATTGATACAAGGCCTGATTGATTCGCCCTTGCCCGGGAACCTTCGTGATTTGTATCGGACAGCGTATTACCTGATCACATTTTGGAATCTGGGAGAGGATCATGCCATAAACCGGGCCTTGAATGCCCTGTCCAATGACAGTTTGCATGGGGGGCGTGGATTACCGATTAACAGGGAGATCGCCTATAGGTTTGCCATGGACCAGCCATTGACAGACCTGGTGAAAACGCACGGAAAGCTGCAAACAGAGGCCCTGGAACGTGAACTACACTCCTTTTTGGCCCGCCGCATACAGGAATCGGCTGAAGAAACCGGCCAGGTGGTTGATAATATTTGTGATAGAACACAAAGAACCCTTAGGAACTGGAAGAATACATCACGATAGGGTTTCTATTAAAACTTATTCCGAGGGATATTCGGTGCTATGTTGATATGCATATCGGCTGTAAGCGTCCGACCGTATTCCTGACTCCCGAATTTAGTCAGGTAATTTGAGTCAAAGGCATTGACAATTGACCAAAGCACACCATCCATGTACTATAACCCGAAGTTCCAGGGTCAAAATTGAAATAACTCCTTGGGAATGAAGGTAAAAGTGCATGATCAAAAAGTCATAATGTAGCCATGTAAAATTAGCATTTTTACTTGACATACCAATTATTGTCTGGTATATAGTACCCATGAAGGCGAT
>WGCQ01000027.1 GCA_015493765.1 Deltaproteobacteria bacterium | reverse complement strand
GCAGTCGTACACCGCAAGCGGCCCATCTACTTTGTCGTTTGCACCCATTTGATGCTCGACGTACCGATAGTACGCCTGTGCTCAAATGGGCTTAACTCCGCGTATCTGAACCACTTTCGGCGTCCTTTGTCCTCAAATTTGACAGGTAATTTGGGATTGCGGATATTGACTAAATTAAGCATCTATAATAAATTAAAGGCGGTAGGCCTCTTTATGCTGTTATGCGTATTGAGTTGTTTGTTTGGATGCAGGAAAACACCGATTTAGGAGGTTATTTTGGAATGTAAACCGGTTACCATTGCTGATATTTTTTCGGCCCTTGCACAAGTAAACAGGTTGAAGATACTGGAATTGCTGCGTGATGGCGAGATGTGCTCATCCGATATTTGGCGCCAGGTGGGTGAGCAATCAAACGTCAGCCGTCACCTCGCAGTACTGCGGCAGGCCGGCCTGGTAAACGTCAGGCGTGACGGTATAAAAACCTGCTACACGGTCAGCAACACCAAGATATATGAACTGATCGACCTGGCCAGTGAATTGTTAAAAGAAGAAAAACTATGAAAGGATTGTCCATCAGGCAGGGTGCCATCGTGTTTACCACCCTGATGGTCCTGGCAACCGCCAACCCTGCGTTTGCGAAAAGACATTCCGGCTCGAACACGGCAAAACTACTCAAGGACCTATGCGGTCCTAATCAGCAGGCTGCATTGGCGGTCAAGGCCCTCCAACAACGCAAGCATATCCTGAACAAGGTTGAGCGCTTCGTGGCCAGGGCAAAGTGCACAATCAACACGGATGCCGTGCTGTCGCTATTCGACGCACAGGGACCAAAGGGTTGCAAGGCCATCGCTGCCTTGCTGAAGCCTGGACATGGTGCATGGCTGGATGCGGTAATCCTGCGGTATCGGGCGCTGCATACGTGTCCTGCCCTGAAAAAGGCCGTGTACCAATCGCTGGGATTTGCAACCCCGCAACAGGCTGCACAGGTCCTGAAGTTTGCAATCCAGGACAAGGACCCGGTACCTCAGGCGTTTGCATGGCTGTACAAAGGTCCCAAAAACGTCAGGCTGGCCGCGATCAAGGCCATAGTCACCGGTGGGGTGCAAGGTGGTTACGCCCAACTAATGAAATTGTACAACCAGATGTTGATGAAACATGCCAAGGACGTTGATGTCAGGCGGGCCCTGTTATCTGGCATGCTGTGGCTCAACAGCCAGAGCACCATTCCGCTATTGATCAACACACTGGGCAGCAAAAGCGACGGGGATTACGCATGCACCCTGCTGTCCAAGGTGGCCGTACCTGCCGCAAAACAGATGAACATGGCACTGAAAATGATCCGCTGCACTGCAAAGCAGGCGTGCGCTGCAACCCCGATCATGAAGTGCCTGTCAAGGATGGGTACGCCTGTAATCAACCAGGTCCTGGCCCTCTTTGACGTGCACAGGCCGTACATCAGGCATTTCGTGGTCTCTTTTCTGAGACAGTGGCACTCCAGGGATGTGCTGGAATTCCTGCTGGGCCGTTATCCAGGTGCACCGGCCCCTGACCGGGCGGACATCGTGACGATCCTGGGCCGCTATACACTCAAGGACAAGCGGATTCGCAATATCATTGCATCCGCATTCAATGATGGTGACAAAAATGTCAGGCTTGCAGCCCTTGGTATGGTCAGTGAAACCAATGGAACCGGGTTTTGTTCCCAGGTACAGGACCTGGCGGAAAACGATTCGGAGGAACAGGTTAAGGCCGCCGCAGTGGACACGATTTACAGGCTTGGGTGCCCGAAGGCAGTGCCATTGCTGAATCGCCTGGCACGGTATGTGAAGCCCTTGATCCGTGTCAGGGTCCTGCATGCCCTGGGCCTGATGATGGAATCGGGGGACCTGGGATTCCTGTATAAACTGCTGGATGCGGATGACCAGAAGGTGGCTGATGCCGCACGTAATGCCCTGATCCTGTTAACAAATCAAAACCCTGCAAAACACCACGTGGACAGCCTGCCCACGGTCAGGCCGTGGCAACTTACCGGGCGCAAGGTCAAATTGCCCAACGCGGTGGCTTATGTAAAGGGTGACGGGCATACGCTGATCGTGGTGGTCGGTGGCGGGCTGGACAGCAACGGCGCCTGGGTCGTGCCGGGCATTAAAAAACTGGCTGACGACTACACGGTGGCCATGATGGATGCAAACGCACCGGTGGTGCCAACCGAGGCAGTGGTTGCATTGATGGACGTGGTCAAGCACAAGCGCGCCTACGTGATGGGTAACGGGATATGGGCCCTGGATGCGGCCAGGCTGCAACTGGCGCTCCCCTACCAACTGCAAGGCGCAATCCTTGTAAACCCGCCTTATCCGACATCGGATGCGATCGAGGCCGTATCCAAGCACGTAATGGACCGCCTGTCCAGCCCCTTTCACCAGGCCCTGGACGAGTTGATGCGGCAAAGTGCCATGATCAGACCCCGGGTGCTTAATCGCTACTACACGAGGCTGGTGGCCCCTGCGCTGGCGCCTCACGACAAGCCGCCATGGAGACTGTGGGGCATGCCCAGCAACACACTGCATTACAACCAGGCCCAGGTGACCCTTAAAAAGGATATGGACCCCAGCGCCCTGTCCCAGGTAAAGGCGCTGGTGGTGTTCTCAGGCGCCTTTATTCCCAAGTCCCAGCAGCAGGCCTTTCGCAAGGTCAAAAAATTGCGTGTCAAGACGTTGAAGGACTGCGGATACGTGGTTTCCCCGTTTTGCATGGGCGATCTGGTGGATGAAATCCAGGACTTTACCGGCGATTGATGGCTGAATCACTGACCCAGGATATAGCGTTCAGGCTGCTGAAAACGATTTCCATGGTCCTGCTGGGCAAGGAAGACCAGTTAAGTATTGCAATCACTGCATTTCTGGGCGGCGGTCACTGCCTGGTGGAGGACAAGCCAGGCATGGGTAAAACCGTTATGGCCAGGGCATTTGCCAGGGCGGTAAAGGGCACGTTCAAGCGGATACAATTTACATCTGACCTGCTGCCTTCGGATATCCTCGGGGTCCAGGTATATGACTCCGAGGCCCGGGAATTCGTGTTTCATCCGGGCCCGGTATTTGCCAACGTGGTCCTGGCCGACGAGATCAACAGGACAAACCCCAGGACACAAAGTGCCCTGATGGAGGCCATGACCGAACGGGCCGTGACCGTGGAAAACCGGCGTTTCGAACTGCCGGCACCGTTTTTTTTGATAGCCACCCAGAACCCTATAGAACTGTACGGGGCCTACCCGTTGCCCGAAAGCGAACTGGACCGCTTCCTGGTACGGATTCAACTGGGCTATCCCTCACCTGAAATCGAACAGCAGGTAATTGCCAGGGGCGGATTTGAGGACAAGGTGGACACGCTGGTCCGGCCGGTGGTCACGCCGCAGGAATTGCTGGATGCGGGACAGGAGGTGGACAGGGTAAAGGTGGCTGAGGGCTTGCTGCAATACGTGGTGGCACTGGGTAATGAACTGCGCAGGCACCCTCAACTGGAATTCGGGGTGTCCACCCGGGGGTTGATCGGCCTGGTAAGGCTTGCAAGGGTGAACGCACTGGTACAGGGCAGGGATTTTTGTACACCGGATGACATCAAGCGATTTGTGCCTGCATCACTGGTTCATCGTTTGAGAAGACGCGGCAGCACCGGCCAGGACGTGGCCAATCGCCAGGAGGTCCACGCCCTGTTGCAGGAGGTACTGGCACGCGTTCCCGTACCTGGTTGACATGGGATTCCTTAGGCGTCATTTCAACCGCAGTTGGTCATTTACGCGCGAGGGCAGGGTGGTGGTGATTATTGCCCTCGGACTGGGTGCGGCCGCCATCAACACAGGCAACAACCTGCTGTACCTGGTTTTTTCGGTCACCCTTGCCATGATTGTACTCAGCGGGGTGCTGTCCGAAATGGACATTCAGCGCCTGGACGTCACGGTGCTGCACCTGCCTGACATCGCTGCGGAGGAATCCGGATTTGCCTTGGTACGGGTCAAAAACAGGCATGGGTGGTTGCAGGGATTGGCACTGGGAGTGGCGCTGGAAATCGAAGGGGATAACGCGGTTGCTGCAGAGGGCTTCGTGCCGGTACTGGGACCGGGCGGCTCCACGCAGGTGGCTGTCAGGATTCAGGGTGCCAGGCGCGGGACCTACCGTGTCAAGGCCGTGCAACACTACACCACGTTTCCTTTTTCCTTTTTTCGCAAGGGCATAGTGCACCCGGTGCAAATGCAGGCCATGGTCCTGCCCAGGCCCCTGCCCATGGCCCTGGACACGGTACTGGGCATGCAGCGGGGCATGGAACAACCCAGGGCCGACAAGGGCAGGCAGGGTGATTTTACGGGCGTCAGGGAGTTCAGGCAGGGGGACGACCCAAAGGCGATCCATTACCGCATCAGCGCGCGCACAGGCAAAACCATGGTGCGTGAATTCACGGACATGGGGACCCCCGAGATTACTGTAGGTCTCAGCCCGGGCCTGAAATCGCAGGCACTCGAGGATGCGATCTCCAGGGCCGCGTTTTTACTGGATAAATTGCTGGACCGGGGCTGGGTCGTCCGGCTGACGGACGGGCAGAGGGTTACGGGGAGGCTGAAACGCGCGGAAGGGAAACAAAAGGGCCTGCGATTCCTGGCAACTGTGGACCGTGTGCCTGAAGGAAATCCTGCTGACTTTGACGTGGACCTGTGGGTGAAATGATGGGCTTTGACAGGCGGCACAGGTGGATGACCCTGGGACTGCTGACCGGTACACAGGGTATGCTGTTCCTGTCAGGGGAATTCAATACCTGGATATGGAGCACTGCACTTGTCATCCCGTTTCTGAGCCTGTTTGTAAGCCCGCCCAGGGGCCGACTCGCGGAGTGGTTGTTCCGGGCGGCCTTTGTTCTGCCTGCACTGGGCCTTGGATTTATGGCCTTCAAAACCCATAACTACCTGTTTTTTGCGATCCTTTACGTAGTAATACTGGGCGTAATCAAGGCCTTCCAGTTGCGCGGTGCCTCTGATTTCCTGCAATTGTACGGACTGGTGCTGATGTTGATCGTGGCTGCCGCGGTCATCAACCCGGGTCCCAGTTTCGGCGTCTTATTCGTGCCCGTGACCTTGCTACTGATTTTGTGCCTTGCCGCCAACAACCTGCGCAAAGGCGTGGAAAAGGCGTTTTTGCCCGAACACCAGGCCTCGGTATTGAGCCGCCGCGACCTGTTCAGCGGCCCGTTCGTGTGGACCGCGTTGCTGGTCAGCCTGCTGGCATTTGCCGGTGCCCTGGTGCTGTTCGTTGGGCTACCCAGGTTCGACCCCAGGTTTTTCAATCCCGACGTACTATCCGGGCTGTCAGTATCCGGCTTCAGCGAGGACGTGGACCTGAATTCGAGGTCCCAAATCATCCAGGACCACAGCGTGGTGATGCGTGTACACGTCATAAAGGGCGACGTGCACCCTCCCGTACGCCTGCGCGGCTTGTCCTTTGCCACCTACCTGTCGCACAAGTGGAAAAAATACTTCCGTCCCCGGAAGCCGGTCTATTTCGACAGGAAGGGCCGTTACAAGGTGGTCTATTACAGCGGCAAACAAGGGCGAACCAGGCAGGTTATCCTGGATATCACCTCCAGGGTGGCGGGTAATGACTACAGGCCCATATTCGGCATCCCCAGGATGCAGGCATTCGAACTGCGCTTCGACGTGCGCTTCAAAAGGAGCCGTTACCTGCTTATGACCGACAACCTGGGCAGCGTGGTGGTGGTCGGGGCAGGTGCACGGCAGATCACCTACAGGGAATACAGCGGCCTGGAGGCAGTAACACCGGGTAAATTACGCGCAGCAGGCCGGACATATCCATGGTGGGCGCGCAAGTACTACCTGCAACTGCCCAAATCCTTCTCGCCCAGGATAACGGCCCTGGCCCACCGCATCGCGCAGGAATACGACAATCCGTACGACAAGGCCCTGGCCATCCGTGATTTCCTGCGAACGCATATCCACTACAGCCTCCGCCCGCCCCGGGGCAGCGGTGATCCGCTCGTGGAATTCCTGTTTAATGCAAAGGCCGGGCCATGCGAGTTTTTCGCCTCTGCCATGGTAATGATGCTGCGCAGCATCGGCATACCAGCAAGACTGGTTACCGGTTTCTATGGCGGCACCATGTCCAGGCAAGGTGATTATATTGACGTCCATGCATCGGATGCCCATGCCTGGGCTGAGGTCTTTTTTCCGGGGCCCGGTTTCATCACCATGGACCCTACACCGCCACAGGTGATTCTGCGCCGCAGTACGGGCATGCAAAACCAGGGGATCCGGGGCGTCATCACCGCTGTAAAATTGTGGTGGTACCGGTGGGTTGTAAAGTACAGCCTCAAAAAACAGGCGGTACTGTTCCTGCGTATGCTCACCGGGGATCGACGGATCGACACCAATCCATACGCCATGGCGGCACGGTTCAAGGCCCTTGTTCGCAGGGCCAGGTACCTGGGAAGGGGACTTGAACCAGTGGCATGGGGCGCAATCGCTATCTTGCTGTTTTTGCTGGCCTTTTTTATATTCCTGCACACGTTTCGACATACCCGCCGTGCGCAAGGCCGGTCCTACTTTCGCAAGGCCGAACGCATGCTAACACGCCGGGGACTCGCACGTAGTACGGGCCAGACCCCCATGGAATTCGCAGAAATCGTAAAATCCAGGATGCCAGATGTATATCCAGCATTCAAAACGCTGGTTACGATCTACTACAAGGACCTGTTTGGCCCAGGGATCGATCACTCGGACAAGGAAATCATTGCCGTTCTGTTGCGTCGGATACGTACCGGGTTACGGAAACTTAAATAAGATGGAATCGTAAAAAGCCCGAATTTAGTCAGGTTATTTGGGGGGCACTTTCCCCTTCACAATCACCGCAAATCTGGTTAGAATCGCGTACGATGAGCGAAGCAGGACAAAATAACGAGGTGTCCTCCCACAAACCCAAGGGAAAAGAACTTGCCGCCTTGTCCTTGATTGCACTGGGCATTGTATTCGGTGACATTGGAACCAGCCCGTTGTACGCAATCCATGAATGTTTTTTCGGGGAATACGGAATCCCTGTTAACCAGGCAAACGTCTTTGGGGTATTGTCATTGATTTTGTGGTCCCTGATTATTGTGGTGACAGTCAAATACCTGACGTTCATCATGCTGGCCGATAATAACGGGGAAGGCGGGGTCCTGGCACTTATGGCACTGGCCCATTCCTCGGATAAGGACAAGCCCAGGTCCAAGGCATGGATACTGGTCCTGGGGTTATTCGGCGCGGCGCTGCTGTACGGGGATGGTATGATTACACCCGCAATATCCGTGCTCAGTGCGGTCGAGGGCTTGAAAGTGGCCACCACGGTATTCAAGCCTTACGTTATCCCGATTACGATCGTCATATTGACAGGGCTGTTTATGTTCCAGTACCGGGGCACGGGAGGGGTTGGTGCCATATTCGGGCCTTTTACGCTGTTGTGGTTCATTGTGCTTGCGATCCTGGGCGTACGGGGCATCATGATGCATCCCGCGGTGATAGGGGCTGTAAACCCCTGGTATGCAATACGGTTTTTTATGACTAACGGATGGCACGGCTTCTTTGTCCTGGGTGCTGTATTCCTGGTCGTAACAGGTGGAGAGGCCCTTTACGCAGACATGGGCCATTTTGGTAAGCGTCCGATCAAACTGGCATGGTATGGCGTGGTTTTGCCGGCCTTGATTCTTAATTATTTCGGCCAGGGTGCCCTGCTGGTAAGCCGCGGTACCTTGCTAAGCAGTCCCTTTTACATGCTGGCACCGGCATGGGCGCTTTATCCGTTGGTCGGCCTGGCCACCATTGCCACGGTCATAGCCTCCCAGGCGGTAATATCGGGTGCGTTTTCCCTGACCCGGCAGGCAATACAACTGGGATTCAGCCCACGCCTGAAGATCGAGCATACGTCAGACAGGCAAATCGGCCAGATCTATGTGCCTCCGGTGAATTGGGTGTTGATGTTGTCAACAATCGCCCTGGTGCTGGGATTCAAGACATCCAGTCACCTGGCCGCTGCTTATGGTGTGGCCGTGACCGCAACCATGGTGATTACCAGCGTATTGTATTTTATGGTGCTGAGGCACAGGTGGGGATGGAACCTGATTGGTGCGAGTGCCCTGGTTGGGGTATTTTTGATCGTTGACCTGGCATTCTTTTCTGCGAACATCGTCAAGATTGCCCATGGAGCCTGGTTTCCACTGGCCGTGGCTGCCGGGGTGTACATCCTGATGACAACATGGAAAATGGGGCGACAGCGGCTGGCCGCAGCTTTCAGGGCAAAAATACAGCCAATCGAGGTTTTCATGGACCGCATCCAGGCAGATCCCCCCTTACGGGTGCCAGGCACAGCGGTATTCATGACAGGAAACCCTGGCAAGACGCCTCCAGCCCTGCTGGACAACCTGAAACACAACAAGGTATTGCACGAGCGGGTAATCCTGTTGACAGTGACCACCTTGGAAATTCCCTACGTTCACGCGCATCAACGCCTGGATGTAACCAGTATGGGCCAGGATTTTTACCAGGTCACCATACGGTTCGGATTCAAGGAAACGCCTGACGTGCCCAAGGCGTTGAAAAGGGCAAAAAAACAGGACCTGGACTTCG
Organism: Deltaproteobacteria bacterium; assembly: GCA_015493765.1. Taxonomy (GTDB): domain Bacteria; phylum Myxococcota_A; class UBA9042; order DTJE01; family S145-11; genus S145-11. The sequence goes on along the minus strand of WGCQ01000027.1, from coordinate 501 downwards.
ACATCAGTGAAACCAGTTTCTTCCTGGGCCGGGAACGGTTGTTTCCAAAGAAGCGTTCCGGCATGCCCTTGTGGAGGGAGCAAATTTTTGCATTCATGTCCAGAAATGCCCTGGGTGCGACCACGTTTTATCACATACCACCCAAACACGTGCTGGAACTGGGATCACATATCGAATTATAGGCAGCATGCCAGGAATTAAAAACAGTCCGGATTTTCGGACTCTTCCGGACTGATGGTCCGGTTTTCCGGACTGTTCGTCTCGATGATTAAGTATGCATAGTGATGTAACCTATTGATGCCACAGCATTATTGTCGGATTGATGAATTTTGGTCCATTTATTGCATTTTGATGCGTTGTCCCGATTGGGACGTTTGACAGGGCGACCGCGGTGGTCAGACAGCGCGCGCGGGGTTTAACCCCACAGACCTTTGGTGGTGGAACAGGTCTGTCCCAGGACCTGGATTTGGCTCGGCGTGCCGGCGGGGGAGGGCCCATGCG
>WGCQ01000026.1 GCA_015493765.1 Deltaproteobacteria bacterium | reverse complement strand
CGTGTTCAGGTGCGGGCAGGTCGTTTCCTTGCGAGTGTTCATACAAGGACGTTATGCGTGGCCGCAAGTCCGCCGGGACTACCACATCGGCAGGCCATAACAGGTTTATGCCCACACCCAGCACAACGAAGCCCTGTTGCGGCTGTGCAGTGGCCAGGCAGCCAGCCACCTTGCGGCCCTCGATATTCACGTCGTTCGGCCATTTCAATGCGGCATCCACGCCGTACCTGCGCATGGTTGCCGCGATTCCGGCAGCAGCAGCAAAAGTGATAGACGGCCACTTTTCCACAGGGAATCCAGGTCGTAACACCATGCTCGCATACAGGCCGCCTGGCGGGGAAAACCACGTATGCCGGCCACGGCCTCGTCCCGCATTTTGTCGTGTTGCAATCACGATGCTGCCTTCGGAAGCGCCTGTTGCCGCCATTTCCATGGCAAATTTCTGGGTGGACGCAAGTTCCTCATGGCCCCGGACCAGCCTCACCCATGGACACCGGGTAACCAGCCGTTGTGATACCAGGGACTGGTCCAGTGGGGCCTTGCTCATCCCTTGGACTCCACGTTCATGGACATATCGATCCATGGGGCAAACTTGAAGATCGCGGACGTGGATATGGCATGGGGACCGGCCAGTGCAAACTGTCGAATATTGTCCAGCGTTATCCCGCCAGAGACCTCTATGAATACCTTGCCGCCCAGTTCATTGCATATGCGTGCAACCGTATCAGGCGTCATGTTGTCCAGCAGCAGGGCATCCGCGCCCGCAAAAACGGCCTCGTGGGCCTGGGTTTTGGTTTTGACCTCCACCTCGACCTTCAGACCAGGTACCGCGCGGCTGCGTGCCGTTGCAACCGCGTCCTTTACGGTGGCAAACAGGGCAAGGTGGTTGTCCTTGATCAATATGCCGCTATCCAGGGAAAAACGGTGATTCCTGAAGCCTCCGCATGCCGCGGCAGCCTTTTCAAGGTCCCTCAATCCTGGTGTTGTTTTACGGGTATCCAGCAGGATCACGTCCGTACCCTGTACCGCATCCACGAATTTTTTGGCCAGTGTGGCAATGCCGCTGAGCCGCATCAACAGGTTCAGTGCAATGCGCTCGCCTGCCATCAAGGTCGATGCCGGCCCCCGGACCCTGGCGATTTGCGTCCCCGCATCCACGGTTTTACCGTCAGGCACCAGGACGTCATATTCGACTTCGCCACCAGCATTGTAAAAGGCCGCCTTTGCAGCCTCCATACCGCATATCACCGAGGTTTCATTTGTCCTGATAACAGCCTGGATCCTTGTATCAGTGATTCCAAGGGCATCAGTAGTCCTGTCCCCGTGCAGCATATCCTCCTGCAGGGCCAAGCGTAACAGATCCATTGCTTGTAAAGTCATCTTCATGCCCTGATTATCCTGTGGACCGACACCCATGTCAACTATCCCGAATTTCCGAACTAAATTCGGCAGTCGGTTGCAGCAAGCGGCCCATCTACTTTGTCGTTTGCACCTGTTGATAGTACGCCTGCGCCCAAATGGTCTTAACTCCGCGTATCTGAACCCATTTCGGCGTACTTTGACCTCGAATTTGACAGGTATTTTGGGCTATCAGAGTTCCCTGCTTTATATTTCAATTTTTGATTAAGATCAATTTTTTGATAAGGATCAATGTGTTAGCAAGCGAGGATGCCTACTATTGACAAACTCTTGGTAATTCACGTAGAATTGCCAATGACCCGTTTTGGAGGATAGTCATGTTACGAGTCACAAATGTAATGGACAGTTTGCTCGACAATACGTTGGGCCGGCCTGTCACGGGCAGGCCATTACTGCGTACGATTGCTGAAGTGGGGTTCGCCCTGCCGGAGGATATGCTGTTGCCCTGGGTTGAAAAACGCATGCATGATGCCGGCGTGACGTGGGAAGGAACGCAGTTTATGCTGAAGATGATCAAGGAATTAAAAGGCCGGTGGAACCAGTTCCATCCGAACGTGCGCAAGCGTTTCATAGAAAATATGTTCGGTAACCTGCTGTTGTTTTCCAAAAAGAAACACGAGTACACGGAGCGGGTTCTGGGTGACTGGCCCATGCTCATGGTGATCAGCCCCACCATGCGTTGTAACCTGAAATGCATCGGGTGCTACAGCGCAAACTACAGCCAGGATGACGTGATTAGCACCGAACAGTTCGACAGGATACTGACCGAGGCCGAGGAACTGGGGATCTATTTCGTGGTGGTCAGCGGCGGCGAGCCATACATGCGGCGTGACCTGCTGGACATGATGGAAAAACACAACGGCATGTTGTTCATGACCTACACAAACAGCACGATCATTTATAACAAAAAACTGGCACCACGGCTGGCCGAAATGGGTAACGTGATGCCCGCAATCAGCGTGGAGGGTTTCCAGGCGGAAACGGATTACCGTCGTGGCAAGGGCGTTTATCACAAGGTCGTCAGCACAATGGAGGCCCTGCGTGACGCTGGCGTGATGTTTGGTTTCTCCGCCACGCCCATGCGCCATAATAATGAGGTCCTGGTGTCCGACAGGTTTATCGATTACTACCTGGAAAAAGGCGTGTTTTTCGGTTGGTATTTCAACTATGTACCGATCGGCAGGGACCCCGACCCCGAGTTGATGCCTACGCCCCAGCAGCGCCTGCATCGCTACAACCGGATTCGTGAAATCCGGGCGACCAGGCCCATACTGGCCGCCGATTTCTGGACCGATGGCCCCCTGACACACGGTTGCCTGTCCAGCGGGCGTACCTATTTCCACATCAATTCCTTTGGTGGGGTGGAGCCATGCGTATTCCACCAGTTCTCGGTGGACAACATACTGGATAAACCCCTGATAGAGGTCCTTAACAGCCCGTATTTCCGTCACATGAGACAGCAGGTTGGGTCCGAAAGGAACCTGTTGAGGCCCTGTCCCATTATTGACCGGCCATACATCCTGCGTCGTGCAGTGGAAAAATACCATTCCAAGCCGTCACAGCCGGGATTCGACGCCCTGTTGTATGGTGATACGGCCAAGGCCCTGGACAAATACGCCATGGAATTGAAAAAGACGTTTGATCCCGTATGGGAACATCATGTACGTCGTGAACAGGCATGGTCCGCATCCATGCCCAAAAAGGTGGCGCAGAAAAACCCAATGGAAATGGACCCCAAGGACGACCTTGCGGACCTGGAGCCATCCAGGAAGGCCATAGCAGGGTTAAAGGGCAAATTGAAAGTGGCGCACATGGTAAAACTGCCCAAAGTGACTGTAAAAATCGAGAAAAAAGAGGCAGTGCTACCGTAGTCGGTGGAGTTCTGTAAGTGCTTGAGTTTACAGGAAAAAATTAAAGAAGGGTAGGGCGGGGGCTAACGCATGGGCCCTCCCCCGCCGGCACACCGAGCCAGTTTCAGGTCTGGGGACAGACCTGTCCACCACCAAAGGCCTGTGGGGATAAACCCCGGACGTCCATCTTGCCGCTGCAACGACCTGTCAATCGTCCCGAAAGGGACACGAGATCAAAATGCAAATAATGTGCCAGAAACCACAGGCTTAAAAATGATCTTGATTAATCAATATGTTATGCAGTTATACACATAACGCCGACAGTCCGGAAAACCGGACGCATGGTCCGGAGGGGTCCGGTTTCCCGGACTGTTAGTCACCACCCAGGCTAATTTCGGAAGATCCACCTTCAGCACCCTTGACCCTCAAATTTGATCGGTAATCCGGGTTTGTGACACAGGTCATTGACTATCCGACTGTTTTAGGTCATAAATTATTATGAATCCCTTGGGAGGCATGTCCCTGCAAGGTTTTGCAGGCTGAAGAAGGATGTCTGGTAGGGCCAAAAAGAGGCTTAGCCGCTGGTTTCGCAGTGTGGCAGTACGGTTGAGTGCCCTGGTTACTGTGTTGTTAATATTGTCGTTTTCCATCCTGATCTGGCTGAATTACCGCAGTTTTGCCAGGGAAATGGTAAAACATGTCAGGGAATCCGCCGAGCACACCAGCACCGTGATCATCCGGTCAACCAAGGCGTTCATGCTGCACAACAGCAGGGCAGACCTGGCCAAGACCATGCACGAGATCGCCAATTCCAAGGACATACGCGGGATCTGGATATACGACAAACATGGCAAAATCGCCTATAGTAATTTCGGCAAGGACGTAGGTAAAATACTAAATTCCAATGCCAGGCAATGCAATTTCTGTCACCGCAAGGGTATGCCGGAAAGTCGTATGAGCGCGCACAGGAATAGCCTGCTGGAGCGTGAGAAGGACGGGGAACACGTGCTCGAGGTGGTTACACCCATAAAAAACGAACGTACCTGCTATACCGCGGCCTGTCATGCACATCCAAAATCCACGAAATTGCTGGGGTTGCTGGCCGTCCAGATGGATATGTCAGGGCTGGACCGCAGGCTGGCCTCGATGCGCAACCGTACGATCGGCTTTTCAGCGATCCTGGTATTCATTACCCTGGTCCTGATCCTGTGGTTCATCTATCGTCAGGTACATGCCCCATTCACCAAATTGTACCAGGCCACGAAAGAGGTTGGCGCCATGAAACTGGACTACAGGATGCCAATCCACCGCAACGACGAATTCGGGGCACTGGCCCGGTCATTCAACCGCATGACCCAGCGCCTCGAGGAAAGCAATCGCAAGTTGCAGGAGTGGTCCCAGACGCTGGAACAACGGGTAGATGAAAAAACAAAGGTCATCAAACAGGCACAACGCAAGATATTATTCATGGAGAAGATGGCCTCCATGGGCAGGATGGCAGCGGTCGTGGCCCACGAGGTGAACAATCCCCTGGCAGGCATACTGACCACGGCAAAACTTAGTATTCGTCTGTTGAATCGCGGCAGGGACGACAAAACTATGCAGGAAGTGATCGATAATCTCGACATGATTGCATCGGAGGCAAGACGATGCGGCGAAATCGTGCGCAACCTGCTGATGTTTTCCCGGCGGGGCGTGATCGAGGTAAAAAATGAAAATATCCTGGAGGTTGCACAACGCGCCGTGTCAATTGTCAGTCATTCCTTCGAGATGAAAAAGGTCAGGTTGTTAGAGGACTATCCCGATGATCCCGTAATGGTGCAGTGTGTTCCCGATGGGATCCAACAGATGCTGATCGCCCTGTTGATAAATGCACTGGATGCGGTGCAGGCAGGTGAAGGCGAGGTACGTTTGAAGATACGGCCTGTGCACAATGCCCCGTGTGCAGCCCAAATAGAGATTCATGACAACGGCTGCGGCATGAGCAAGGAGATTCAACAACGGATGTTCGAGCCGTTTTTTACAACCAAGACCAAGGAAGGTGGCGAGTCTGGTACCGGTTTAGGGTTGGCGGTAGTGTATGGCGTTGTCACCAGGCATGGCGGTAAGATCGATGTAAAAAGCGAGGAAGGCAGAGGGACGGTCTTTATTGTGAATTTGCCCAAGGTGCCGCCGGCCGGGTTGCACAAACCTGTGGAGGTCCCATTGGAGGAACTACACAGCCATAATCAAAAAGGAGAGGAAAATGATTGATAACGCGAATGTCCGAATTCTGGTCGTGGATGACGAGTATTCGGTCAGGACCTCGCTTTCCAGGTGGTTCGAGGCGGATGGCTTTATGGTGGATACCGCGGCCAGTGCGGAAGAGGCCATGGAAAAATTGTCCAGGGCGGACTTCAACATCGTGCTATTGGATGTGAAACTGCCAGGCATGGACGGACTGGAACTGAATCGCAGGATCCACCAGGTAAACCAGGACGTGATTGTGATCATCATGACCGCGTATGCATCGATTGACGGTGCTGTAAAATCCTTGAAAGAGGGGGCATTTGACTATGTCTGCAAGCCGATCGACCCGGAAAACCTGACGCACATCGTTCGTAATGCAATAGAAACTCAACAGTTACAAAAGGAAAACGTGAGGCTGCGTGCCAGTGTGGACAGCCTGTTGTCAACGGATTTCATCGTGGGGGAATCGCCCCAGATAAAGAGGGTGCTCGAGATGATCGGCCAGGTGGCGCAGACCGATGCCACGGTGATGATCCGGGGCGAATCCGGCACTGGCAAGGAACTGGTGGCCAGGGCGATCCATGCGAATTCGAACAGGCGCTACGGGCCGCTGGTGGTGGTGAATTGCGGTGCCGTGACGGATACGCTGCTGGAGAGCGAACTGTTCGGCCACGAAAAAGGCGCGTTTACCGGTGCGGTCGGCAGTCGCAAGGGTAAACTGGAACTGGCGGACAAGGGGACCGTGTTCTTTGACGAGATCGGCAATATCACGGAAAAGATGCAGTTGGACCTGCTGCGCGTGCTGGAGACCAAGGAATTCAGCCGCGTGGGCGGCAGCCGCACCCTGAAAAGTGATTTTCGGGTGGTCAGTGCCACCAACCGGGACCTGGAGACCGCGGTGCGCGAGGGGAGTTTCAGAGAGGACCTGTATTTCAGGCTGGCCGTGTTCACCATCGAACTGCCGCCGCTAAGGGACCGTGAAGGGGATATACCGTTGCTGGCCAACCACTTTCTGAGGGATTTTGCAACATCCTCAGGCAAGGAGATCGTGGATATATCCCCTGAAGCCATGAAACTGATCGAAAAGTATCCATGGCCCGGGAACGTCAGGGAACTGCGAAACGTGATCGAGCGTGCCGTGGTGGTATGCAAGGGCGGACGCATCACACCTGACCACCTGTCATTTCCGTTTGGTTATCGCAGCCAGGAGGAGGCCGAGGAAAGCCTGGAGGCCGTTGAGCGCAGGCATATAAAACACGTGCTCGACAAGACAGGCTGGAATATATCAAAGGCAGCCCAGGTCCTGGGTATCGATCGCACCACCTTGTACGCCAAAATAAAGAAACATGGTATCGAACGCGGTTGATGGGGCACGGTAAGGTATATCTGGCCCCTGCGGCCCATTACGGCGATGCGTTGCTGGATGCGCTTGACGGCCTGGTCAGCGGCACATTCAACGTGCAGGTCGAACGTATGTCACCAAAACTGGACCTGGCCGCGGCGTACAGTACATCCCGGCACCAGTATTCGGCCGAAAACTTGATGGCACAACTGGTGAACATCGCACCTGGTGATGGCAAGATATTGGCCATGGTGGACGTGGACATATTCGTCCCGATATTTACGTTCATCTTTGGCGAGGCGCAGCTCGGTGGGAAGGCGGCCTTGCTGTCCACGTGGAGGTTGAGGCCGGAGGTTTACGGCGAGGCACATGACAAGGCCCTGTTCATGGAGCGGGTGTTCAAGGAGGCCATGCACGAGTTGGGGCATGCGTTTGGGCTGAAGCATTGTTATACGCCCGGATGCGTAATGAATTTTTCGCCCACCATCGACCACGTGGACGAAAAGGGCTTCAAGTTTTGTCCGGTGTGCACCAGGGGCCTGCAATCCGGCCATTGAGTCCGTGGGCCGCTTGCGGTGGCCGGCTGCCGAATCTGGAAAATCCCCAAAAGATTGATCAACCATAAAAAAAAGTGTGAAAATGCTTGAATTATTGACACGTGGATACTAACCTGCATTCAGACCTTTTGTAAGGGGGAAAATATGGGTGTATTTTTTGATTGGGGCTACAAGCTCGTTGTAAAGGCCGCCACGGACCTGCCAGAGGACGTGGAACAGGCATTGAAGGAAGCACGGGATCGCGAGGCGGATGGCACTCCTGCACGCAGTGTGTTTGAAACGATCCTGGAAAATGTGGCGATGGCCAGGAAATACCAGACTCCGATGTGCCAGGATACGGGCCAGGTGAATTTCTTTATCCGCCTGCCCAAGACCTATGACATCGAGGACGTGGAAAAGGAACTGGCCGATGCGGTGCACAAGGCAACCAGGGATGGCTTTTTGAGGCCGAATACAGTGAATTCCATTACGAACAAAAATCCTGGTGATAACAGCGGTATTGGCTGGCCCCACTTCGAATTCGAGTACGCGGATACCAAGGACGTGGTGGTGGACATACTGCTCAAGGGCGGTGGCAGCGAGAATGTGGGTGCACAGTATAAACTGCCGGATACCGGCCTGGGAGCAGGCAGGGACCTGAAAGGCGTGGAGAAGGTGATTATCGACGCGGTTTATCAGGCCCAGGGTAAGGGATGCTCACCAGGGATTATTGGTATCGGGATTGGTGGCGACCGGGCCATGTCTTACATGGTGGGCAAAAAGCAATTGCTGCGGCCGTTGAAGGACACGAATCCGGAGCCCTTGCTGGCCGAGTTGGAGGCCTCGTTGTATGAAAAACTCAATGCCCTGGACATCGGTCCCATGGGATTCGGTGGCAAGACCACGGTACTGGGTGTCAAAGCGGGCTTCGCGTACCGGCATCCAGCGACATTTTTCGTTTCCATGACCTATTCCTGTTGGGCTGCAAGGCATCGCAGGATGGTAGTGGGCAAGCAGGGCGTCACAATCAGTTGAGGAGGACAATATGTCAGGTAAAATCATAAGGATAGACCTTCCTGCAGACCCCGAGCAGATACGGCAGTTAAAATTGGGGGATGAGGTTCGGCTGTACGGGACCATGATTACAGGCCGCGATATGGCTCACAAGTACCTGATCGAGCAGAAACCCGAAGAGATGCGTGAGATCCTGAACCACAACATCATCTATCATTGCGGGCCGGTGGTGCGCAAGGTGGACGGGGAATGGAAGTTCATTGCTGCAGGACCCACCACGTCGATTCGAGAGGAATTTTATACTGCGGACGTGATACGTGAATTTCATATCGTCGGGGCGATCGGCAAGGGCGGTATGGGGCCGCGTACACTCAAGGCATGCCAGGAATACGGTGCTGTGTACCTGCATGCAGTGGGTGGTGCTGGTACGCTGTTGGCCAGGAGGGTGGTAAAGGTAAAGGACGTGTTCAAACTGGAAGAGTTCGGAACTCCCGAAGCAATGTGGCTGATCGAGGTGGCCGACTTTCCCGTGGTGGTTACCATGGATGCCCACGGCAACAGTTTGCATACCAAGGTGACTGATACATCCACCGAAGTCCGAAACCGCCTGTTAGGACTCAAATAGGATTACAAGGCACTGGCTTTCATTTCATTGCTTGGATCGCAGATGTCCTCGTCTGTTTGGTCCCCGGGTCTTCGGTAAGACTTCTGCTACAACCGGAAACACACGGTCAACGGACACGGGAAAGGCGGGCGGGTCGCCCGCGAAACAAGCAGGCGAGGCCGCCTGCGCTCCACGGCCACGATCTCGGTCAACGGTCACGGCCACGGTCAACGGTCACTGAATTCTGGCTTCGGGTCTCGGGACGCAGCCTGCGACTGCTGCGGGGCGGCCCTGCGGGCCTTCGGGAAGGCTCCATTTACAACCGGAAACCCCGGTCACGGCCACGGAAAAGGCCGGCAGGATGCCGGCCCCACTCGGCCACGGCCTCGGTCAACGGCCACAGGTAATAAGGGGTTTACCATTCAATCCTGGCAAACCTCGTTCAACATAAGTACGGCAGCAGAAGGCAATCCCTTGGAATCAACGCCTCCTGCAATTACTATCCTGCGCATGAATGGGTCGAAGAACACGGATGCCCCGGACAAAATGGGAAAACGACCGGTCAGTTGTGTGTTGTTCGTGTTTATCTGGCCTTCAGGCGATACGTACACGGAAACGGCTCGTTGCATACCATCCTGTAACAGGATGGCGATCCTGGAATAGGGGTCCCATACTGCGTCGGTCAATTTCGTCTGGGATAAAGAGTAGCCGGTATCCTGCCACGAGCCATTGACAGCATCGAATAACAGTACACTGCCCTGTTCCGTAAACACAATGATGTGGTCCCGTGCCTCGTCCCACACCGCGTGATGCATGCCGTACAGGTTGCGTTTTTGATGATCCAGCCTCAGCCACTTGTTGTCCCTGAACAACCAGCAGTCTGTCAGGTACCTGCCTGCCGATGTACCACCGAACACAATCAAGCCATTCATGGATGGTGAAAATACAACCAGTGGGTTGTCCCTGGGGGGCGGTTGTTCACCCTGTACAGCCAGGGCGTTACACTCCCAGCCGGTCAGGTCCAGTTTGTACACGTTCGTATCGCTGCCCCCGAAAAACCATATTACATGCCCCTTGCTGTTGCAGGCGGCTCGTGCACCCCTTGACGGCAGGTCCCCTGAAAATGCGTGTTTTTGAAAGCGCAGGACGTCATTTTGTATAAGTGAGGTAATCCATGCCGTTGCCGCCAGTTTTTTCCCTGCGGGCACGAATACGTACAGTGCACCCGTATCCTGGTCCACGGCATTCACAATATCGGTTCCACCCGGTAAATCCGGTTGAACCGACAGGTCCGACCACGTAGCGGTGTCAGGGTCCAGTAACCAGGCCCTAATAACACGCGCAGGGGCCGATGCGCCGTCAAATACAACCACCTTATTGTCCCAAACAGCGGCAAAGGGGCGGGCGTTGGCAGGTGGTCCGCCAAGGGTGGCCAGAAGGCTGGTATCGCTGTCCGGGGATACGATGTACGTGTCGTTGGAAGGACCTTGCGGTGTAATGCCACCCTGGATCAGAATACGGCCGTTGCCCAGGTCCGCACAGGCCGCATCAGCAACCGGAGGCATCAGGGTGGAGAGGTCCGTAACGGATGTGTCCCCGCTTTTTTCATCCACCTTGATCAATTGGGATGCAATATTTCCTTGCCGATTCCGCCCCCCGGCGATCATCACGGTGCCGGACAACCGGTCGAAACCCATACAACCGCCTGTTATGTATGTGGTAGCAAGACGACCTGTTACAGATAGGGGGTGTGGTTGTATGATGAATATCCGGCCTTTTTTGGTCACCGTATCGGCACAATACATCAATGCCGTATCTCCCGGCCCTTTACCGGCCATCACGTCAGCGCATACTGCCTCCGCATCCACCTGTATGTGACCGGTGACCTTGTCAAGGCCCTTGTCCAACATGAAGACCGATGGTGGGCCGTCCTTGCTGTTCCCAAATATCAGGAGGTCGCTGCCAACCGTAACAGCAGAAGGCATGGTCAAGTGTGGCAAGGCCTGGGTATCAACCACGTGGCTTGATTTGTCTTTTGGGTCGATCACGTACAGGTCAAACAAGGGCTCCCCGTTGTCCTGTATGCTGGTGCCGCCATAAATCACTATACGGTCCTGCATAGTGGCCGCTGCCGCATCCAGCCTGGGTGCAGGCATGCCCCACCATGCAACGGTGACCTTATTACCTATGGCCTTGCTGATTCCATCGTCAACCCGACCATTGCAATTGTCGTCGATGTTGTTACACAGTTCCTTGCCCGCCTTGTGCATACTGGAACAGCGGGTGGACAACCCGTCCTCGCCGCATTGGACGACACCGCCCTTGCATACCCCAAGCCCGCACTGGTCCCCGACATGGAGCCGCCTGCCTGCCTCCACATACACGAAATCCTCATCCGTCCTGCCATCACAATCATCATCCAGGCCGTCACACGCCTTTTCGGTGGTTCCGGCATAACCGGGCACCCCGGAGTAGTCACACTCCACATGGCCATCCTTGCAGGTAGCGGTCACCCGGTCCGGGTATTCCGCGCATACCCCCATGATGGGACACTGTGCAGCCAGGGACTTTGTATCCGTTACATCATCCGTAATACCGTTGCAGTCGTCGTCCAGGCCGTCGCATTCCTCGGGTTTACCCTGGTAATCACTGCCGTTGGGATTGGTTGAACAGGTCACCTTTCCGTCCGCTCCGCATTCCACCACGCCCACGCCGCATTCCCCCACGCCGGCACATGGTTGGCCCAGTTCAAGGCCGTTATAGGTGAGGCCTTCGTCGGTCTTGCCGTTGCAATTATCATCCAGTCCATTGCATTTTTCTTTACCGCCCTTGTACTGGCTGCCCTTGGGTCCCGAGGAGCACCTGACCCCATCACCTGTGTCATTACACTCCACCACCCCCTGTCCGCACACGCCGGGAGCCTGGCACAAGCCACCCACAGGGACGCCGTCCAGGCTGAAGCCCTCGTCGGTTTTGCCATTGCAATCGTTGTCCAGACCGTCGCAAGAGTGTTCTGTTTCCTCGAAATTCGGCACCTTGCTGAAATCACATACCACGTGCGCCTGTTTTGTACCCTTGTCCTTGCAGTACGCCCGGATGTATCCAGCGCCCATACCGCATACCCCCTTGTGGTTACACATCCATCGTGCCAACTGTGCTGACGTGGCATCCGGTTTTGTGTTGTGAGGGTCAAACTGGTCGGGCAGGCAGTCCTCGTCCTGGTCATTTACAGCGCTTTCCAGGGCATCTATGATACCATCATGGTCCGAATCACCCAGTTCCTGGCCGTCAGGGATCCCGTCGCCATCCGTGTCCGGTGATGCCGGATTGGTGTGCAGCATGCGTTCTTCCTGGTTTGACAGGCCGTCACCGTCAAAATCCCCCCATGGGTCCACGCACTGCGAAGCCACGCACAACCTGGAATCGCACTGCGAGTCCTTTACGCATGACCCACCCAGGCCCTTCCTGTTACCGGAGCATGAGGTACCGGCCAACAGCATCAGCAGTAACATGTATATCCACATCCCGGAATTGTACGTACGGGTTTCCACACTCTGATCATCCAATAAACCCGTGATTTATTCAAGTTTTGAACCGCATTCAGCCACCTTTGTCCTCAAATTTGACAGGTAATTTGGGATAAAAATGAAAAAACTACTTGACCTTCCTTCACAAACATATTATGTGCTTGCATGATAGGTATTGCCTTTGGCCTGCTTGATGCCATTAAGTCACACAGGCCATGGCACTGGAGGCGTAAGATGACCAGAAAAACGGTTTTATTCGATGAACACAAGCGCCTGGGCGCAAAAATCGTTGATTTTGCAGGCTTTTTTATGCCTGTCAGTTACAAAGGTATAAACAAGGAACACGTGAATGTCCGTACCCGTGTGGGCATATTCGATGTCAGCCACATGGGGGAACTGGTGATCACCGGTCCCCAGGCGGGCGAGGCCGTGGACCACATCCTGACGAATGCAGTGGCCAGGGTGAAACCGGGCAGGGCCGTCTATTCCCCTGTATGTTACCCCGAGGGCGGGATCGTGGATGACATGATTGCCTACAAGGTGGCGGATGACAATTATTTCATCTGCGTTAATGCATCGAACACGGACAAGGACTACGCATACTTCAAGGAGCATGTAAAGGGGTTTGACTGTGAATTGACCAACAGGTCCGCGGAATTCAGCCAACTGGCGATCCAGGGACCCAACGCACAGGCTCTGATGGCCAGGTTTTTCGGCGAGGACACCGTGGCAATGCGGCCATTTCGACACAAAGGGGTAACCCTGTACGGCAAGGACGTGTTGCTGGCAACCACCGGGTACACGGGCGAGCAGGGCTACGAAGTGTACATGCCGAACGACGTGGTGTTGAGGTTTTTCCGTGAACTGCTGGAAAAGGGCGAGGACCTCGGTGTCATGCCCATTGGCCTGGGCGCCAGGGATACGTTGCGCATGGAGATGAAATACTGCCTGTACGGCAATGACATTGACGAAAACACCACACCCCTGGAGGCGGACCTGGCGTGGACCGTGAAACTGGACAAGCCGGACTTTATCGGCAAGGACGTGCTGGTACAGCAGCAACAGCAGGGATTAAAGCGCAAACTGGTGGCATTCGTGCTGGAGGGAAAGGGCATCCCGAGGCACGGGTACAAGTGCTTGGTCGGCGACCGGGAGGTCGGGGTGGTAACCAGCGGGGCCATGAGCCCGATGGTCAAAAAGGCATTCGGACTGGGATACCTAACAATGGAATTTACCGAGCCCGGCTCGGAGTTCGATATTGATGTAAAAGGTCTGTTCAGGACCAGGGCAAGGGTGGTGAAACCACCGATTCACAAAAACGTGTAACGCTGCAGGAGGACTACAATGTCAGTACCTCAGGAATACAGGTATACAGAGACCCATGAATGGGTCAAGGTCGAAGAGGGCGGCATAGTGACCGTTGGGATCACGGATTATGCCCAGGAACAACTTGGCGAGGTGGTAAGCGTGGAATTGCCCCGGGTTGGGGACGAGATGCAAAAGGGCGAGGTGCTGGGTATGGTGGATTCGCAGAAGGCATCTTCCGAGGTCTTTGCCCCGGTCAGCGGGCTGGTCACCGAGGTTAACGAAGTGCCTGATGAGGACCCGGCCGTACTGAACACGGACCCCTATGACGAGGGTTGGCTGGCAAAGATCGAAATGGAGACACCTGACGAGTTGGATGACCTGATGTCGGCCGAGGAATACGAGGAATACCTGGGTAATCTCTCCGAGGAGGAATAAACCGTGAGGTATTTGCCACACACCCGGCAGGACATCCAACAGATGCTGGAGGTTATCGGTGTCTCCGGTATCGATGACCTGTTCGGCACAATACCAGGGGATTTCAGGCTGAACGAGGCCTTGCCGCTGCCACCGGGCATGGACGAGAATACACTGCTAAAACACGTGAAGGGGCTGGCCGCTGGAAACCGGGGGGCTGCGCTCAAGGCGGCGTTCATTGGGGCCGGGGCATACGACCACTACGTGCCTGCTGCCGTGGATGCGGTGATCAGCCGCTCGGAGTTTTATACCTCCTACACGCCGTACCAGCCCGAAATCAGCCAGGGCACGCTGCAGGCGATCTTCGAGTACCAGACCATGGCCGCCCAGGTCATGGGCACCGAGATCGCGAATGCATCCATGTATGACGGGGCCACTGCGGTCATGGAGGCCGCTGTCATGGCTCGCAAGCAGACCCGAAGGGATCGCATCCTGGTGTCAGGAGGTTTGCATCCCCATTATTTGCAGGTCCTGCGTACGTACATGGGTGATGATTCCATCCAAGTGGTGTCCCCGGGTGCCAATGGTCAGTTGGACATGGCAAGTTTACCTGATACACAGGACGTGGCCGCCCTGGTCGTTCAGACCCCGAATTTTTTTGGCGTACTGGAGGATGTGGCCGCGATCAGAAAGGCCCTCCCGGAGCGCGTGGTTTTGATCGGTGCATTCACCGAGGCGCTGGCATTCGGTTTGATCGAGCCGCCGGGTGCCGCGGGTGCGGACATCGTGGCAGGCGAGGGACAGAGCCTTGGCCTGGCGCTCGGATTCGGTGGACCCTACCTGGGCATGTTCGGCGGTCGCTTGAAGGAGGCCAAGTACTTCCCGGGCCGCCTGATCGGTCAGACCGTGGACGACCGGGGCAACCGTTGTTACGTGATGACGCTGGCAGCCAGGGAACAGCACATACGCCGGGCGCGGGCCTCATCGAATATCTGTACAAACGTCCAGTTGGACGCGATTGCCGCGGCCGTGTACATGTCACTGCTGGGCAGGGATGGTTTCCACAAATTGGCGCTTTACAACCATTACATGGCTGTAAAATTGCGTGATGCAGTGCTTGCAATCCCTGGTGTGCATTTGCGTTTCCCTGAATCCCCGTTTTTCAACGAGTTTGCCATCGATCTGCCCATTGATGCGAGTACCGCGTACAATAACCTGAAACAGGGTGGCATAGTGGCCGGTTTGCCTCTTGTACGCTATTTTGATGATATGCCAAATTCACTGCTGTTGTGTGCCACGGAAAAGACCACGATTGATGCGATCAACACCCTGGCAGGTGCATTGCAGCAGATTCTGACGAAAAAATCCTGATTTTCCCGGGCATTAGCCTTTTTTCATGTTTGTCAGAGGACATTCATCCGATCGTGACTTTAATCATCGGGATCCGCAATATCCAACTGAATTATCTGGGCAAGTGCATCCCAAATTACCTGACTAAATTCGGGAGTGAAACTTCGTCTGACTGCTCGTTGTCACGGCCTGCGGCCTTAGGCAAGGCACTGCACGCGGCCCATCTGCTTCGTCATTGTACCAATCTGATGCTTCTAATAGGCCTGCGCTCAAATTGATTCATTTCCTTGAATTTGAACCACTTTCGGCAACCTTTGTCCTCAAATTTGACAGGTAATTCGGGCATATTGCTGGTTATTGACATCCTGGCTTGATTGTGAGCAAACAGTCCGGACTTTCGGACTGTGTCCGGAATATGTGTCCGGAAATCCGGACTGTTTGCATCCATGATTAAGTGTGCATTATGGCATAATCTATTGATATTACAGCATTATTGCGCTTTGTATGCGCTCTGGCACATTACTTGCTGTTAGGTATTTTGTCCCTTTCGGGACGTTTGACAGGGCGACCGCGGTGGTCAGACAGCGCGCGCGGGGTTTAACCCCACAGACCTTTGGTGGTGGAACAGGTCTGTCCCCGGACCTGGACTTGGCTCGGCGTGCCGGCGGGGGAGGGCCCATGCGTTAGCCCGTCCCCTGTCCTCGGCCTCATCTGCGAGTCATGCCGGCATATCACAAATCTCCATTCTCGAATCGGCCCGATAATTCAGTAGGCCTGCCCTTTTGCTACTGCAAAAGATACGAAACACCGACCATGCCGTAAATCTCGGCTTCGTCATAGAATTGCCCCATTGGAGACAGGCCGTCAAAGAATTCCATGAACACATATTGTAAACGGTGTTTTGGATTCACGTGACCCAACCCGACACCAGCCTTGACCACCACGTCACGCAGCCTGGGCCGATCAACTCGGACCTGTGTATCCACAGCCGCAAACAGCGGGACATCATGCGGTGAAAACCGGGTTTCGACACCAGCCTGTACGATGACCCTGCCTGTCAGCGAAGCAGGGTAGGCATGCATGGTTACCTTTAATCCGCCATAGAGCCTCAAAAATTTCCAATACCAGTCCACCAACAGGCGTACGGCCTCGTAGCCAAAATCTATGCGTTTACGGTCGCCACGGTCCAGGATTTCATCGCCCAGGTGGGAACTTTGGTGATAGATCAGTAGTTCCGTGGAAATGGTACCCCATTGAAGCCCTGTCGCCAGGCCCCCGATAAAATCCGTGTTCATAAGGTCAAAGGACTTGGAAAACACGTTAAACCTGGAAGTAAATACGCCCCTGGCCGTAATTGTCAGGCGTTTTCTTTTGGAAAAACGGGCACTTACAAACGCCAGGTCCCCACCCGCAATGATGTCCTGGTACATGCCTTTGTTTCCGTAAAGGAATCCGAGTTGAAATCGGGCCACCCTCGGGTCTGCCTGCAATGGCTTGAAGGCCCTTCCGTGCTGCAAAAAAAACGACCACCTGGTTTTTGCCTCGGCGCCCCTTGGCACACCAGGCACCGCAACCATCACGACCGCAATCAGCAACCAAGAGCCCGCGAGTCTATCGAATTGTTTTACCACTGCCATATTTTTCCACAAAACGCCTTACCAGCCAGCGATTGAATATTCGGCCGTATTTATAACTTTCCTTGCCGGTAAAGTACATGCCCACGGCCCATACGAGCCATGAAAATCCATAAGTCAGGGGCCCGCCGATCAAAAATATCAAGGGCTCTTTCAGCCACACTGATATGACACCAAAGGCCCCAACCGCAGGCCATCCCAGGATGAAACTCAATCCGATTAAAATCAGGCCGATCACCAGGCGTACCGTGGGTTTATCTTTGAAAGGGCTAAGGTCGGCCTGTTCTTCCACTGCTGATTGGGCAAACCTGGTTTTTTCAATCTTTCTTGCCAGCCAGCCCAGCATATTGCCTCCTGTGGGCATGATACAAAGGATCCCGCCGGATGTGAAGTACCTGGCAGCCATGGCAGGTTTAATCTCTTGAGCCTATACTCATTAGTTTATCATATCTTTTTTGGCTCTTCCGGAATTAGCCTGGGTAATGAATCGGGATTTGAGTTTGATATGCGATGCATATCGGCTGATAGGGTCCGACCGTGGTCCTGACTCCCTGATTCCTCGCCGGCCTCGACCTGCCCCGGGTCCCTCGATCAGATTTGGGAGTCGGTTGTTGTTAGCGGCCCATCTGCTGTGTCGCTTTCAGTTGTTTGATGCTCGACGTGGCTCTGCCACGCCTGCGCTCACTCTATCAGCCGCAGGCTACTGATTTCGAGTGCCGAGGGCACGAAGAAAACAACTTCAGCTCCGTACATCTGCACCACTTCCAACAACCTTTGTCCTCAAATCTATCTCGGTCCCCGGGTTATTTTTCTACCTTTGTTGCGGAACTCCCTTCGGTTGGCCCTGCGGGTTGGTCCTCAGTCAAAAAGTGATATGCGTTGCATATCAGGGTTTGAGCCCGGCAGGCAAAGATGAAGGATTTTTGGAAATGCAAGGGTTTATTGCAGTGGCTCGGGGTCGGTGTCGCCCGCAAGGGGTCTCGTAGTGACCCCCTCGCCCCGGATGTCCTGTAAATAAACAAGGCCGGGCCATCTCTGGAAGGGGTTTACGGTACGTAAGACGGACCGGTCGAAAAATAAGGCCTCGCAACGGTCCGTGGGCCTGTCCGGCTCGTCTTTTATTTCTTGTTAAATTCTTTTAAGTATTTAAGTGCTTTTGGGCTTCAGTGGTAGATACCACCCAGGCGGGATCCGGGAGAACCTTTTTTTGCCAAAAGTTGTGACATATTCCTGGTTATTGACAGGCGGGTCACTAAGGTGCCCCTAATGTGCTTGTGAGCGCACGGGTGCATGATGAAATCCTGGTTGAATACGGGTTGTTCCCCTTATTCACAGCCTGGGAAGATGCCAGAGGGTACGCTTAGCCGTAAATCCCCAACCTGAGAGTCCAGCCGGAGAACCGCACGCTCCAAGGCGTGCAAATCCGAACTTTAACTTGTGATATGCACAAAAAATGGTAGAATAGGCATATGATTGTCCGCGAGATCACCCGGGAACTAAAAGAAAGCGCTGCCGAATTTCCCGTGGTAACCGTTTTGGGACCACGACAGTCCGGCAAAACCACACTGGTACGTATGACGTTTCCGGATATGCCGTATTTCTCCCTGGAGGAACCGGACCTGCGTATTGCGGTGGAAGCGGACCCCAGGGGATTTTTGGGCCAGGTCAGGCACGGCATGATCATAGATGAAATCCAGAGGGTTCCCGCCCTGCTTTCATACATCCAGGGTATCGTGGACAGTACCGGACAAGCCGGGATGTTCATACTTACCGGCAGCCACCAGCCGAAACTCCACATGGCTATCAGTCAATCCCTGGCAGGCAGAACCGCGGTATTGGAATTGTGGCCATTTTCCTTGCGGGAAGTGCGAAATTATCAGCCCGCCCCGGACGCCTTCGATTTACTTGTAAAGGGCTTTTTCCCCCGGGTTTACCAGGAAAATCTCAAGCCCCGCAGGTTCTATAACGGTTACCTGCAGATGTACGTGGAACGCGATGTACGGGCCTTGATAAACCTGAGGGACCTTTCGCAATTCCAGAAATTCATCCTGCTGCTGGCCGGCAGGGTGGGCCAGGTGATCAATTATGCCTCACTGTCGAACGATACGGGCGTATCCACAACCACCATAAAAAACTGGCTCAGTGTGCTGAAGGCCTCGTACGTGGTATTCGAATTGCCGCCGTTCTTTGCAAATATCCGTAAACGGGTAATAAAATCCCCCAAGCTCTACTTCACTGATGTAGGGCTTGCCTCGTTCCTGCTGGGTATCCATACCCGCGAACAGGCGGCCAGGGACCCACTGCGGGGGCAGTTGTACGAAAACCTGGTGATTGCGGATATCATAAAAGGTGCCCTCAACCGCGGGATTAGGCCGCAGGTATATTTTTTCAGGGACTCTCACGGCAACGAAGTGGACCTGCTGATCCGGGAAAACGGTATGCTGATACCGGTCGAAATCAAGTCCTCGGAAACCTTTTCTATCGCTTTTTTGAAGGGACTGGAGCGTTTCAAGTCCCTGGGGCTTGAAACGGTGGCCCCGGGTGCCCTGCTTTACAACGGTTCACAGCAATTCACCATACACGGTGTGCGTGCATTCAACGCCCTTAAGGACCCGGACCCGTGGGGAAGCCTGACTTCGTCCCCTGACAGGCCAGAGTCATCAAAAGATACGTAATCTATCGGGCGAATCCTGTGTAACATACAAGGGGCTGGTTCTAAACCCGCCCGGTTTCAATAGCACAAAAACGAAAACGCAAGATTTTCATGTGTGACCACGGATAATCTTGTGTACACGGCCAACGGCCACGGACTCGGCCACGGACTCGGCCACGGACTCGGCCACGGACTCGGCCACGGACTCGGCCACGGAATACGGATGTGAAACGACCCGGTTGGGGTAAAAATTTGGAATTTTTGCAGGATCAGGACCGGACCCCCCCATTCCTTCGTTGACTCTTGGGGTAAATTGTTTTTTGTACCCCTCGCAGGTCCTTCTCTATCAGGCTCGGGAGAACATCGCAGTTGGCTCGGATTGAGGGATCTTCGATGTGAGGTAAGTTGGGTAAATGCGATGGTGTTGAAAATGTCCTTCCTGGTAGCGCCAGATTCCAGTCGGCATCTTGAATTATGTTTCTATTTCAGGGTGTTGCAAAACACGCAAATTCCTGAATTCACCACTAAATCATTCAAATCAACACCCTCTTCCAGAGGGTGTTACAAAGTCGTTATATTACACAACACACCATTTGCCTTGTGTGGTAACACACTGAATTTACACAATATTCGTAGGGGAGAGTCTGAGGCCCGCCCTGAAGTTACCATGAATTCAATACCTTCATTTTGCCTGCCTTTCCGAGACTGTTGACCGTGGCCGTGACAGTATGGCTTATGGTGGTAACGAGTCCGGAAAACCGGACTCTTCCGGACCAGGTGTCCGGATTTTCGGACTGTATCTGTTTATGAACGATTATGCATGAGTTGCTAATATATTGATTTTAAAGCATTATATTTGATACCATGGTATCTGGCACATACATTGCATTGGGATGCGTTGTCCCGATTGGGACGTTTGACAGGGCGACCGCGGTGGTCAGACAGCGCGCGCGGGGTTTAACCCCACAGACCTTTGGTGGTGGAACAGGTCTGTCCCAGGACCTGGATTTGGCTCGGCGTGCCGGCGGGGGAGGGCCCATGCG
>WGCQ01000025.1 GCA_015493765.1 Deltaproteobacteria bacterium | reverse complement strand
GGTCAACGGTCTCGGTCTCGGTCAACGGTCAACGGTCTCGGCCACGGTCAACGGTCTCGGCCACGGTCAACGGTCTCGGCCACGGTCAACGGTCTCGGCCACGGTCAACGGTCTCGGCCACGGTCAACGGCCGCAGTCTCGCACTCAACGTCAGTTATGTCAACAAAAACATGTGCACCCAAATACCAGTCCGCGTTAACGGTAAAATCGTTATTACGTCAAGGTACGAGATACCAATGAAACGCACTGCTCAGGCGACAGTTGCGTAAAATCCTCAACCACCAGATCGGCCAGGTCGCGCTGGGACGGCAGGGTAAACGGACTGGGCAGGGAAACCAACCTCATATTCGCAGCCCTGGCCGCCAGGAAACCTGCATGCGCGTCCTCAAACACCACGCAAACGTTTGAGATTGCATCCAATCTTGCGGCTGCAAGCAAGAAAATTTCGGGATCAGGCTTGTAACGCGTGATGTCATCACCCGTAACCACCTGGTCAAAATACCTTCCCAGCCCAGTGGCATCGAATACTGCTGCCACGTAATTGGCCGGGGAGGACGTGGCCAGGGCCATGGAAATGCCTGCTCTTTTCGAGGCCATCAAAAAGTCTTCCGCACCTGGCACCAGGGGGACACCGCGCTGTTTCAACAAGACCAGCAGTTGCATTAAACGCTCCTCGGCCATCTGCACCGGGTCGCCTTCCAGTCCGAATTTTTCCAGGTAAAATGCCATATTCTCCGCGGCTGAACGCCCTGGAATCCTGGAGCGCTCCAGGGCTGTCAGTTCGGTCAAACTATGGCCAAGGCGGTTGAACATGGCTTCCGCTGCATCGAAAAACAGGCTTTCGGAACGAATCAACGTGCCATCCAGGTCGAAAATGAATGCTGTCATTATTACTTTCTAATCCAATGGGTTACGCAAGCCGCCTTCGTAACCGGGTGGTATATAGCGGCACATGGGGTCCTCGTCCAGGTCACTGCCCAGCAACACATCGGCCCTGGCCCTGCATCCCCCGCATACCTTTATATACGGACAGGCCCCGCAACGGCCTTCGTAGGAATTAAAATCCCTCATGCGCAGCAACAACGGCGCGGAATACCATAATTTCGATAGCGGCGTTTTCAAACAATTGCCAGCTGACTTGTCAAAATACGAGCACGGCTGGACCTCGCCGAAAGCATCGACCAGGGCAATCGTCTGGCCAGCCAGGCAGCCTTTGCCGCCACCTGTTGACCAGGCCAGGGAACGCCGACGGTATTTTATGCCCATTTCCCTGGCCCACTCACGTACCAGCCGGTAGTAATGAGGTGCACAGGTCGGTCGCATCAGGATATCGGTTTCTTTCATTTCCTGCTCGAAGTGCCAGCGCAATATCCTGTCATATTCCTCTGGTCCGATCAATTCGTCCAGCACCTCCTTTGCCCGGCCCATTGGCACTATCATAAACATGTACCAGGCCGTGGCCCCCAGTTCCTTGGCCAGCATGAATGTCTTTTCCAGGTCAGGTCGGTTGCGCTTGGTAAACGACGAATTGATAATGAATGGGATGTTGTGTTTCCTGAATAAGCCCGCGGCACGAATCACCGCATCGAATGCCCCTGGCTGCCTGCGAAAGTTGTCGTGTACGGCTGCGCTGGCACCGTCCAGGCTGAGCGCCACCACTTGTATGCCGGATTTCAGGATTTGTTGACATGTGTTGTCCGTGACCATGGTACCGTTTGTGGCCAGGGCCATACGCAGCCCCTTCGCAGTACCATAGGCAGCGATATCGAATACGTTTTTGTGCAACAGCGGCTCGCCACCGGTCAAAACCACGACAGGTGAGGCGAACCCGGCCAGGTCATTCAGGAATGTCTTTGCCCTTTCCAGGGTCCACACGCCCGCAGGAGATTTCAGGCTGGATGCGGAACGACAGTGAACACAATCCAGGTTACACCGCCTGGTGATCTCCCATGCCAACCACTTGAGTTTGAAGTCCATGTTTAGAATCTTAAGGTTGCTCCGACGTACGCCGTGCCGTTCGGTGTTACCCCCAGGGACACGGATTGTACGCCCTTTTTATGTTTCTTTGTCTTGCGCAGCAGGAAATACGAACATCCTGCCGTCACCACGCCGACCCCAATCAGGACCGGCCCCCAGTATTGTTTATTGGATTTCAGGATCTTTCCGGTGTTGCGGGCCACTTTTTTATCGTTGTAATAGGATGCCAGCACAGCGATGCCCCCGATCGTCAAACCCGCACCAACACCAACCATGACCCATCCGCCAATCCTCTTTTTTGTCCAGTACTTCCCGGCCTGCGACAGGTAACACGAAATATTTGCTTCCTTGCCCTGTTTTACGGTGAAATCCTTGAAAAAGGTATCATAACCAGAAGCAGTTACGGTCAAGGTGTGTTTTCCCACAGGCAGCACAACGGACCATGCGCCCTGGGCGATTTGGTCCTGTGCCGGCAGCGTATTTCCGTCCACCATCACCCTGGCGGTTACATTGGATGGCCGTACGGCAATGTTGATTTTTTGCATAATGCGCTTTAACCGGACATTGATTACCTTGCCGGCAAATCCCCTGATGTTTCTGGTAAGGGTAACCGTGTTATATCCCTGTTGCGACACGTGGAATGAATGGTCGCCCCTTGGCAAGGTCAGGTTGCATGGTGATGTGCACGTCTGTTTTCCGTCTATCACCACCGTTGCACCGGCATCCGGGGTCACCACCGTAACATTGACCGGCTTGGCCAGGAGTATTTTCAATCTCGTGATCGAGGCCTTTACCTTTGCCTGGAGCCTGACGCTGAGATGTTTAACCTGTTTAATGCGTTCTAACACTGCCAGCGATTTTTCCGGCTCGTCCTGGGCCTCCAGGCATGCGGCCTTGCGAAACAGGATATGTGGCTGTGCGTATAATTCATAAGCCCTGTCCAGTTCCTTGCATGCCTTTTTGAATCTTCCTGCCTCCATGTCAGCCTTGGCAGCCTTGTACAGCCGGAATGCCTCGATTTCAGTCCGTGACTGGGCATAGACCGTTCCGCTGAACAATGTCAATATCAGCACAAAGAATAATGTGCGTTTTACCATGCTTACCCTCATTTAACTATTCTTCATCCCAATCCAGTTTTTCTTTGTGGTGTCTTTTACGTCGTCTCACGGTTTTTTTACGTGGCCTCACCTTGGATTTTATACGTGTCTTGACATGTTTTTTGGCCTTGGCCTCTTTGTGTTGTTTTGTTTTGACCTTTGTTTTATGCACAACCTTTGTTTTTTGGGGTGGTGTTTTATGTACCACCTTGGGTGTTGGTTGCAGATGAAAAACAATATCTTGCTGAGCCGCGGCCCCGGGCTGCCCCAGTTTAACAATCCGCATCTGGGTCTTATAGTCCTTCATGGAAACCTGGATGGTCAGCATCTTTTCCTTTTTGGGCGGCTTATATTTTACAGGAGCCACACCCACTATCCTGCCATTTACCCTGACTATGGCCTTGGGAGGCTGGGTAACCACATTGATAACTTGCTGTTTTACAACAGGTTTTGTGGCCCTGGCAACAGGTTTTATTATGGTCCCGGTCTTATTGTCAGCGCTTTTGATTGCAAACTTCGGCACAGCGACAGGGACGGGTGGGGCCTTTTTAACAACCGGTTTGGGCTTTTGTACTGCAACCTTTTTTTTCTTCGCCGCCTTTTTGGCCGTGTTTTTGCGTACGTTTTTCTTGGACAGCACCGTTTTGGGCTTGTGCACTTTGTGTACAGGGGCAGTCGCCGCCGGTGACTTTTTGTGCGATGAAGAGCCGGATAAGCCCAAATACAAGCCGATCGCCAAAATCAATACCACGCCCGTCGCAATGCCTATAGCCATTCTGGATTTACGACGGCGTTGCTGGGCCAGTTGTAATGGCAGGTTACTATCAATTAAGGTTGCGTCCTCATCGTCCTCTTCATCATCAACCGCTATAAATGCCGTTGGTTGATGTGACAAGGCATCATCATCATCCTCAGGTTCGTTGATGAACTGAGTCTTCATTTCGGCCGGACTTTCCTCCTGCCCCGATATGAATGTCGTTGGTGCATCGTGGTCAGCCTGGGCCTGGCTGGTAATCTCTGTGGAATCAGGGATAATCTGGCTGTCTATATCCTCTATACTCTCGGTATCCACCACATCCTTGCTGGGCACCTCCGGGAAACCGCCCTCTTTTTCTATGGCCTCAAGTTCGCGATACACATCCAAGGCCTTGGCCGGACGGTTATTCGGGTCTTTTTCCAGGAGTGAGAAAATCAATTTTCTAAGTCGGTCCGGTATGACCAGGTTGGGATTAAACTTGTTGGGATCCGGTGGCAAATCATGAATTTGTTTCATCACCAGCGCCACGGCGGAGTCGGCTTTGAAAGGCGGCCTGCCTGTCACCATCTGATACAGTATAACACCCAGTGCATACAGGTCAGCCCTGCCGTCTATGGGACGACCCAAGGCCTGTTCAGGAGACACATACAGCGGTGTACCGGGGATCAAACCTGCCTGGGTCAGGCTTTCATGGTCAGGACTGCTTTCCACGAACTTGGATATGCCGAAATCCAGGACCTTCACAAAGTCCGCCTCCCCGAACACCTCGGTCAGAAAGATATTGTCCGGTTTCAGGTCCCGGTGTACCAGGCCTTGTTCGTGCGCCTCGCCAAGCGATTTAAGAACCTGTTTGACAATCTTGATCGTCCTGCCCACGGGTAACACCTTTTCATCGCGCAAAAGCGCACCCAGGGTTTCGCCGGACAGGTACTCCATGGCCAGGTAAAGGTGGCCTTCCTCGGAACGACCGAAATCAAAAACCTTTATGGTATTCGGGTGTTTCAGCCTGGAACTGGCCTTGGCCTCGTGGTAAAAGCGTTGCACAGCAGTGTCGTCACCCAGGGCCTCCTGGCTGAGTACTTTCAGGGCTACGGTCTGGTTCATTGCAAGGTGTATGGCCTTGTACACCGCACCCATGCCGCCTTTACCAATCAATTCAACGATCTGATACCGACCGTCGAAAACCATTCCTATCAGACCAGTCACCATCGTCATAGCATACCCAAAATGCATTATAGCATATTCTTTGAATTTGTAACCTTTCTTGTTCAAAAAAACCAAATTACCGGACTAAATCTGAGGATTCGGCCCCTGATTTTGCAACCGTTTTGTGTTACAATGCGGCCATGAAGGCCTTTATAGGAATCGACGTTGGTGGAACCAAGACCCTGGGCGTAGCCGTGGATGAACAGGGCAATATTTTAAAAAAGACATTGTCCACTGCTGCAAACTACCAGGCTGTGGGTATTAAAACAGCCTCGAACGTGCTGTCCGGGGTCATGCAAGAATTAATGAGTGCTGTCACCGCAGCAGGTGTTAGTGTTGCAGCCTGCGCATATGGCATCTCCGGGCTCGACAGGCCGGTGGACGAGCAACGTATCCGCGGTATGGTGGACGCAATTCACCCTGGCGGGCCCATGGTACTGGTCAATGATACGTTTTTGATCCTGCGTGCCGGTACGGAGGACGGCATTGGCGTGGCCGTGGTTTCGGGCACAGGTTCCAACTGCGTCGGCAGGGGACCTGGTGGTACGCCTTTCCGGATCGGCGGTTTGTGCTACGAAATGGGTGATGCGGGTTCAGGATGGGACATCGCTGTGGAAGGGCTCAGGGCCGCCAGGCGTGGGTTTGACGGCAGAGGGCGTGCAACAATAATTCACGACTTGATCCTGGAGGAATTTGGACTCGGACACATTGATGATGCAATGGATTTCCTGATAGCAGGTCAGGACCCGGCCACCTTGTACGGCAGGCTGACGCCCCTGGTATTCAGGGCCGCGGCCCAGGGTGACCTCGTGGCCAGGCAAATCCTGATTGACGCCGGCCAGGAACTGGGTCGGTGTATTGCGCTCGTTGCAACCCGACTGTTTAATAGAACGGATGAATTTGGTTGCGTACTGGGCGGTTCCGTAATGCTGACCGACATCACTTCCCTGATGCGAAAGGCCCTGGAACTGGAGTTGCACAGGTCATTCCCAAATGCCGCTGTCGTCAGGATACCCTGCCAACCTGTTTGCGGTGCACTGTTACTGGCCATGGACAAGGTGTTAGGTAAAGGTCAGGTGGCACGGCTACACGCAAAATTGACACCTTTATTGGGTTGAATCCGGTTCTTCCGTTTTTGTATTCTTCCCCGCGATGACCTCCTCCAATTCCGCAATAGCCTCCTTGACCGCCTGCGTTTCCTGTTCCAGGTCCTTCAGGTAACTCCTTAGAAACTCCAGGAATTCGGCATTACTGACAAATCGCCTGGGAAAAGGCGCTATCATGTTGGATGGACGGTAGATATCATGATTGTAGTCCCCACGGTAATGCCCGTCGAAATGCTCACGGTTTTCACGGTACTGGTCCCTGTAGTATCCAGGACCAAAATCCCGTCGATGTGAACGAAACCTGTCATCACACATAATATTCCTCCTGCAAAAGGATGTATTAATCCCATTGATTATAGATTTTTACAGGTCTGTCGGTCAAGATTTATTTTGGATTAACCCAAATTACCTGTCAAATTTGAGCACAAAGGTTGCAGAAAGTGGTTCAGATGCAAGTCGTTGAACCAATTTGAGCGCAGGCGTACTGAGGGTATGTAAAGTCGTTATATTACACATCACAAGATTTGGCCTCTAATGTAACACACTGAATTTACCATCAAATCAACACCCTC
>WGCQ01000024.1 GCA_015493765.1 Deltaproteobacteria bacterium | reverse complement strand
CCTGCGGGCCTTGCGGGAAGGCTTCCATTGCAACCGGAAACCCCGGCCTCGGTCAACGGCCACGGTCACGGCCAACGGCCTCGGCCACGGACTCGGCCACGGTCACGGCCAACGGCCTCGGCCACGGACTCGGCCACGGTCACGGCTTCTGGCGTCTGGATTAGGGCCGCAGCCTGGCATCAAACACCAGTCCTGGTTCGACGCAAACAATTACAAGTATCCAGGCTGATTTCCCAAATTACCTGACTAAATTCGGGAGTCTGGCACTGCAAGCGGCTAACCTACTTTGTCGTCTGCACCTGTTTGATGCTCGACGTACATCAAGTACGCCTGCGCTCAAACAGGCTTAACTCCGCGTATCTGAACCACTTTCAGCCCCCTTTATCCTCAAATTTGACAGGTAATTTGGGCTGATTTCGGAATACATTGATTTTTATGGATATTTGTTAACAGGAGGGAACGAGGATGTACTATTTCAGAACCTGTAACTCAGACTCACGTTGCCGAACAGTCCGGGTTTACCGCCGCCGATGATAGCCGGGCCGGTGGTCCACAGGGCATAGGAAATGGCCCCGTCAATAAAGAATGTGTCGTGGATGTTGAAACCCACACCAGTATTGAAGGCCAGTTGATTCCTGGACGGATGGCTCCCGTTGCCGCCCGAGAACTGGATTGCATAACCACCCTTGATGCTGGAACGCAGGTACAGCCAGCTCAGGACGTTGTATTCAGCCGCAATTTCCGCCGTAGGGACAACCAGTGCAAACTGGGTATTCGTATTGACCGGCGCTATTTTCAATACCTGGATATCCAGGCCCAACAGCGTGGATACGACCAGTTTTTTCTGCAACAGGTTCAACCGGAAACCGCCTTTAAAGGGCACCATCAAACCCCAACTATTAGAGCCCGCATTGGGTGCATACAGCAGGAAATTCAACCCGGCCACATACACGGGTGTGTACAGTTTGTCCGCATGACTCAGGTAACGGGTTGTGGCGTTGATGCCAACGGCATTGAACTGGTTTGAGGCATAGCGATACGTGGCATCGACCCCCAGGTGCGCATTCTGGCTCAGCCGGAAACCCAGGTCCAGTCCGAATCCCACTGTTGTGGTCTTCAATGGTTTGTCGGTCATGCCCACATCCGTGTGCGAAGCGCTGGTCGCACCAAACCTGAATCCCAGGCCGAATTTACCGGTGCCCCACATGAAATCCAGGATCTGGCCCTGTGGGTATGCATTGGACGCGGAGTTTTCATTGAGTCCCCAGGCGCTTAGGATATTGGCTGCACCTGCGGCCGAGGCCGAATTTGCGCCAATCAGGCGATACCTGCTCAAGGGCAGGGAGTAGGGACGATGTACGAATACTGCAAAACTGTTGTGGTCATTACCAAAGATCACACCGCCATAGATGTCATCTTTGAAAGCCTTCCTGACAGGTGTATAAAAATACAGACCCCTGTACTTTGTTACCAGTTCAGGAAACAAAAACACATCGGTGTCATCCTCGAATCCCTGGTTGTATAGCAGGGAGTCAGCCCGTGTTTCACTGGCCTGCGCCGGCATTGTTGCACCCAGCGCCGCCATGAACATCACGACTGTCAGAACCTTTACCATGTTCCTCATGGTTACCTCCTAAAAAAAGTTTAACCAAAACCACCACCCCCCATGGGTGATTCAAAGGCTGACTGAAACTAAGCATTAGTTCTATTACTGTCAAGGCCCTGTGTTCACAGGATGTAATAAACTAATTCTGATTTTGATTTACGACAATATAATGTGACTATAGTTTGATTTTGGTCATAATCGGACTTTTTCCTGGTTGCAAGTTGGTGTATCTGCCACCGTCACTGATTATCTTTCAGCGTTAGTTAGTGTGTTTTTATCCTGGTTTTTACGTACCTTGCCGTCCAGTAGGCCACGCGAAAATCCACCCCAGCCATCAAGGTGCTGCCGTCCCCGCCGCCATTTGGAATATAGGGATTACTGCGCCAGTGGTAGTTACTGGGAGGCCGGACCGCCATGGGTATCACCTGCTCGCATATCAGGTCGTGATTACGCCCCTTGTTACCCAGGACCTTGACCTTTGCACCGTCGTCCAGGACGCATTCCCCGGAATCGATCTCCGCCTGGTCGCAGTTTTCGCGTTTCGTGTCCCAGCATGGCAGGGCCGGGAAATCGGTCAGGGATTTGACGGCCCTGTTAACTGCATCCGCGTCTGTCGTGGAATCCGGCCCGAAAAACACGTTATCCCCTGATACGGCCGCCGCCTCGATAATATCGTACCATGCCTGGTATTGTTCCTTGGGCTGTCGCTTGTGTCCCGGTATGTCGTACAGTTTGGTCCGGATCGTATCACGGACCATGTTGACCGCAACCCGGTCCTTCAAGTACCGCTGTGCCATGAACGCACAGGTAAAGGCCATGTTGTAATTGGAGAAATTCGTTTGCAGGCCCATGTCCACCAGCATGATATTGGATTTTGCTATTTCGGGGAGTTTCCGCTTTTTTATCAATTCCTCATAGAGGTATTTTTCCGCTGCCGGGTCCTGGGCAGCATAGGTGAAGGCCCCTACGATCCCGAGCGCCATCAGTGCGTAAAACCCGTTTTCGATGTTCGGCAGGTAGATGCGCTCGAAGGCCTTCTCGTTCAGATAGCCGTTGTACGTGGTCCTGCCGTCAGCGTCCACGATCTCCAGGTCGTACCCGGACTTTCTGACCTGCCTCAGGCCCCACACCACGTCAGCCGCATCCCGGGCCAGTCGTTTTTTCACTCTTTGGGGAAACGCGGGGTCGTTGCGGATCACCTCGCTGGCCGCTGCCGCGGCAAAGGCCCAACCCATGATGTAATCACGGCTGATCGAATCCTCCCAGTAGTAATCCGGGTACAGTCCGCTGTTGTCCTCGCGCCATTCGCCGTTGTTTTTCTTTTTGGGCAGGGGATTGCCCTGGTCATCGAACAGCGGGGTCGGTTTGATCGACTGGGCATCCCCAGGCACGTCTTTACGGGCCAGGCTGCGCGCCACCACACCACGGACCCCGCCTATGGTGAAGGCGATGTGCATGATGTCCAAGTCCGACAACAGGATTTTGCGTGCCCTTGCCACCCGGGCACTATCCGCGTTGCTGTCACGCAGCAAGGCGTATTTGTAGGCGTCCGCGCCGATCCCCATGCCGGCATACAACCCGGGAATCTTGGTCCAGCCGGTGATTACATCGGTCACCTTTTTGCCTGTGACGGCCTGGAAATCCCAGTTGCCCTCAGCCCTGACGAATTTTTCGATCAACCCCCGGTCAGCCTGGTGGTCTTTGGGCACCCTCGCCTCGCAGTCCAGCCCGCAGACCGCCGCATGCAGCACCCAGAACGTCCGGTCAAACCGCCATGCCTTTGCGCCCAGGTCCGCATCGTAGCCCCTTTCCCCCGGACCAGGAAACAGCCGCCCCGTTTTCCACGTGATTGCATCCTGCTGCGTATCCATTGAAGCCGCATCCGCCATGCTATCCACTGCCTCCAAATCCGCAGTAATGTCCGCCGTATTTCTGGTCCCCGACGTGCTGCACGCCCAGGCCATGGCCAGCAGCAATAGTGTGTATTGCATCTTTCGCATAAACAGACTCCAGTATCCGCCGCTGTTTGCACGGGTCTTCTTATTTTTACAGGTTTATACCTTTTTATTCAAGGAATGGTGGACTCCCCAGATTACCTGACTAAATTCGGCCGTCGGTTGCAGCAAGCGGCCCATCTACTGTATCGTTGTAACTGTGCATGCTCAACGTACCGCGTATTATGCCTGCGTTCAAACAGACTCAATTCTTTGTATATGAACCACTTTTAACGCCATTTATCCTCAAATTTGACAGGTAATTTGGGACTTTGGATAGCCATTGACCCCTTTGTTTTTTGTGGGTATAATCCAGCCATGTATCTGGCCAAGGTCATAGGTACAGTGGTTGCGACCCGGCGTTACCGGGACCTCGAAGGGATCAGGTTCATGGTGATCCAGCCCGTGGACAAGCACCTGAAGCCCAAAGGCGGGCCGAAAGTGGCCGCGGATTCCGTGGATGCCGGTCCGGGTGACCTGGTGTATTGCGTGGGTAGCCGTGAGGCCAGCCAGGCCTTCGA
Organism: Deltaproteobacteria bacterium; assembly: GCA_015493765.1. Taxonomy (GTDB): domain Bacteria; phylum Myxococcota_A; class UBA9042; order DTJE01; family S145-11; genus S145-11. Next base: position 10,395 of record WGCQ01000024.1, on the reverse strand, counting down.
AAAATGGTTCATTCCGGTGGATGATGCTATCGTGGGAATCGTTGACATGGTAACGGTGACGAAATGAGGATTGCCAGGGTTGTCGGCACGGTGGTATCCACCATCAAACATCCTGCATATCATGCATTGAAGTTGTACGTGGTGCAACCCATTGACCACAAAGGCAATCCTGACGGCGATGACTACCTGGCCGTGGATGTGGTCCAGTCCGGGGTGGGCGATACCGTTCTGGTGATGACCGAGGGTAATGGCGCCAGGCAGATATTTGCCAGACCGGTCCTGCCAATCCGCAGCGTGATAGTTGGCGTGATCGACGAAATCGAGGTGAAGGATGATTGACCAGCGTCCACTGACCGAAATAGCCCGCCAGGTTGTGGATGTCAGCCATTTCCTGTGGGATCGTCAGTGGGTGGCAAACCACGAGGGCAATGTCACTGTCAGGCTGCCGGGAAACAGGCTTTTGGCAACGCCTACGGCCATGTCCAAGGGTGACTTGTCAACAGGGGATTTGATCGTGGTGGACTTGTTCGGCCGCGTGGTGCGTGGCAGCAAGCGGCCATTTGGCGAGATGTCGATGCACCTTGCCATCTACGAAGCCAGGCCCGATTGCGGCGCGGTGATCCACGCTCATCCGCCTTACGCCACGGCCTTTGCCATGGCATCCAGGGAATTGTCGGGCGAGTTTGCCCCGGAATTCCGCGTCAGCATGGGGCCGAGGATACCACTTGTCCCATTTGCCGTACCCGGGACTGAGGCCATGAACAATGCCATGCGTCCGTTTTTACAGGACTTTGATTGCCTGCTGTTGGAAAACCACGGCGTAATTGCATGGGGTGATGACCTTACCCAGGCGAGGCTGCGCATAGAGCACTGCGAATCTTATGCCCGTGTCCTGACGCTTGCAAGCCAGTTGGGGCCCATCAAGTCCATGCCTCAAACGGCAAAGGCCGTACTCGACGACAAGCGCCGGCGTGCCGGATTAGGTCCCGAAGGCCGGCAACACTAATATTGCCACCGGGTCAACCCTTTTTGCTGCGCAGTTTACCGATTATGGCTTCCCTTTTCAAACTGGACGAACCGCCGTGTCCCATGCGATTGACCAGCATGGCCTCGAGCCCTTCAACGACCTTTGCCGTTTTCTCGGGCATGGGAATGCGTTGTAAGGTATGGGATGGCCCCTCTGAAATGCCATAGCGCATCCTCAAGTACCTTTCCTGTGCCACGCTCAATTTGCCTTGCATGATCATATCCTGAACGCTTGACATTGTCATGTGTCGTGACTGGCTTTTTTGTTTTTTTTCTTCAAACAAATCAATACCTCCGACGTCTTGTGTACGCCTGCTGTTATAATTATCCATCCTGTTATGCCCGTAGTCAAGAAAATTACCTGACTAAATTCGGGAGCCGGTTTGCTCAAAACAGATGCTCTCGTAATAAATCAAAACCGGCAGGGCAACGTCTAATAAAATCAAAGGGTTAGAAAGGAGGAAAGGACCAAAATCGGACTTTTTACGCGTCCATCAAAACATGCTTTCCTGTATCAGTTCATCCATGTTTCCACCGGGTTGCGGCATATAGGATTGCGGCTGGGTGCCTATCAGGTGCGGTATGGATATGCCTTGGGCGGCCGTAGTCAGCACACCCCAATCAGGGTCGATATTTACCCATACGACCCCGTCCGGTACGTCTTTCATGTCATCCTCCACAGGCATATCCCTGGTTACGGATTCCTGAAACGCCTTCCACACGGGTAGCGCCGTGTCAGCACCGTGTACCCCGTGCTTCCTGGATGCCCCGAGGTAGCGCTCCCGGTGGTCAGCGCCAATCCATGCGATGCTGGCCACCTGGTGGGTCCAGCCAACGAACCACACATCAAAGGGCAGTGTGCCCGTTTTGCCGAATGCCGGGTGTTTCATGTGTGCGGCCCTGCGCCCTGTGCCGTGCAGCACGATGTTGCGCAGGTTTGCAGCGATCAAATACGCCACATCCCTGCCCATTACGGGTTGGCTACTGACCGTGTCCCGATTCAGTAAAAACAAACTGTCCAGCGGCCCGGCCCCTGATTCACTGAATTGCCTGGCATCGTAAAGTATACGGCCATCCTTGTCCGTGACCAGCGCCAGTGTGTGGCCCTTTGCCTTGCGGCCGTGGCAGGCGAATACGGAATACGCCGTTAACAGTCCTCTGGGCGATTCGTCTATACCCAGGGCCTGTGCAGGAAAGCCTGACGGCAAACCGGGCAGGCCCAGTTTTTGATACCATGACCGCAGCGCATCCAGGCCAATCTGGCTTAGCAGGTGCTGATACAACCGCAAGGATATGTTGTTTTCCGATACGGTGAGCGCCTCCCACAGGGTCATGTCCCTCAGGTTTGCCTCGGTGTCTGGCGACCATTTTTTTATGCGTACCGGAACACCGGAAAATACCATGGATGGAGGTATGGATGCTTCATATGCCTTTGAATAATAAATCGGTTTGATCGAACTACCGGTCTGACGCCGGGCACGGGTACGGTCAAACTGGCTTACGTCAAAATCCGTACCTCCCACCAGGGCCAGCATGTCGCCCGTGCAGGGCTCCATGGCGCACAAAGCCCCTTGCATCCCGTAACGCCGGGCCAATCGGAAACCCTTTTTCAAGGGCCGAATAAATACCACGTCGCCCCGTCGCAAGGCCTTTCGAAAGTCCCTCAACCTGCGTTTGAAACTGATACGCCCCGGGCGGTACCTGCCTTTTCGCTTGCGAAATTCCTGGTAACTGCCCGCCCAGCGATTGTCCTTCAGCCGCATTGTGACCTGCTTACCCCCTGCCAGTACCATGTCTGCCGTCCTTTTTTGCACGGACAGCACCAGCCCCAGCGTCAAACCTTGCCCCGGCACCTCCATGGCTGACAATGCATGGATTGCCTGCTGTACCTGGCCCGCGGGTACATGACCCACTGGTCCGCGAAAACCTTGTTTCCTGTTCAGACGCATGACCCCTTGCACCAGGGCCTGTTCAGCGGCCAGTTCAAACCCCAGGGAGGGGGTGGTCCATATCCTGAGTCCCCCGTATTTCCACAATGCCGTGTCCTTGAGCACCTGCCTTGCCTCCTGCAAGGCGTCCTGGGTAACCCATGGAGCGAACATCCTGTCGTCATCCTGAGGGGCGAATCCATGCATCGGCTCCTTCAACGCCTGTTCGTAGGCCTGTTTTGTGATCCTTCCGGTCGCAAGCATCCTGCGCAGTACCCGGTTGCGTTTCTTCAACGTGCCTGCAGGGTCCTTTACCGGGTTCACCCTGGATGGTGATTGTGCGAGTGCGGCCAGAATGGCGCACTCCCCCAGTGTCAATTGCCCGAGGTCCTTGTGAAAGTACTGTCGTGCCGCGGCCTTTATGCCGTAAGTGCCTTCGCCCAGGTACAGCAGGTTCATGTACAACAGCAGGATCTCGTCCTTTGTGTACACATCCTCGATGCGTCGGGCCAGGATCGCCTCGCGAACCTTTCTGGACATGCTCTTTTTCAGGGTCAACAGCAGGTTGCGTGCCACCTGCTGGGTGATCGTACTGCCACCCTGCCTGGCCTTGCCCGAAAACAGGTCGATCAAGAACGCCCGCAGGATCCCCTTGAAATCCAGGCCCCCATGCCGAAAAAACGAGGCATCCTCGCTGGCCACAAAGGCATTGATCAAATTTTTGGGCACATCCTTCCAGTTCACGGAGTACCTGTACTGGTCACCTCCAATGGCCAGGACGTGGCCTTCCTGGCTGCGTACTTCCACGGCCTGGGGTAATGCAACCTGTTGAAACAACGGAATTTTGGGTATGGTTGCAGCATAGTGGATATAGAGTCCGACTGCAATTTCAGCGATCAGGATTGTAAAGAATAATATCAGGGAGATTGAAAGTTTGACAATCTTGCCCAAAGGGAGGAGTGTTGCTTAGTCCTGCTGCGGAATGGTCCCTACGATCTTGGCCTTGACGGAATAGAACGTGACGCACAGGCTTACCGCGTCAGGCTCGCCGTCATTGTTCATATCCAGGTCATAGGTCAACAGTTGGGGTATAAGGCTCAGGTACTGGCATGCAGTGGGTGGCTGCGGTGCATTATCGCAGTAATCGTTGGCCGCCTTCAGTGCCGCATCGATGTCCGTCTTCAACAGGTAACCGGTCAGCACGCCATCCTTGATGCCGAAGCAGGTTTCGCCGTCAGCAGGCGGTTCCACCGTACCCTTGATCCGTGCATCGGTTACACGCAGATTCAATACCAGGCCCTGGATCGGGATTGCAAAAGCAAAGGTTGACTGCTGGGAATCAAACTTGCCGTCCTTGATGCTGGCATTATCGAAATGCAGCAGGGGACCGCACTGGCCGTCACTTACAGCGTAGGACTTCGGGTCCACGTACAGGTCGTTGCAATCCGTCTTGGATGCCACTGCATCCTTGTTACCGTCCACGATGGCCTTCAGTTTTCCGAACAGGCCATTCATCTGGAACTTATCCGTGTTCGTATAATCCGTTACACCCTTGAACTCCAGGACCACGCCGGCCTGGTTGGTCAAGGAACCGTCGTCTTTGATCTGGCCGTTTGCCATGCTGGCAAATGAACCAAAGCCGTTGTCAGGCTTGCCGTCGCCATTAAAGTCAGCACACTGCTGCATGGCTGTGGCGTCCTTGCTGTCCACTAACTGCAAGTAGTAAAGGATCGTTGCACCGCCCCACTTGTCAGGCAGGTCAGAAGGGTCACAGGCCTCAGGCACAGGGATGTCGGGCATGGCCGTGTCAGTCGGACCGTTGTCTGCTGTTGCAACGCCCTCGTCCGGTACAACCGTATCACCGGGATTGTGGGTGTCGCCCTGGACGTCATTCGGTTTTGTTTTGTCCTGCTGAATGTCGCCTGGCTTGACATCCTGACCGGGTTTAACATCCTGGGACACGTCCTCCATCACGTCCTGCCCCTGGGGCATCTCCAAGCCTTCATTGATGGGTTCGCTCGTGTTTGTGGTGGAAGAACAGCCCCACACCAATGCTGCGGTTACAAGCATCGTAACCACTAAAGTCCGCTTAACCATTTGGCACCTCCTTTGTCATTTTCGCCTCAAGGCATCGAACCTTACCTAAAGCCAATTGTATCGGTTTAACAAGTTTTAGTCAAGTTCTAAGAAAATAATTTTTGTAATCGTTTTTTGGGTCTTTTAGTCCCAAAATTAGTTTTTTGATGGACTCGTAAAAAGTCCAATTTTAGTCAACCTGACCTCTGTAACCCCTTGACTTTATTAGGGATGAATTTTTTGATTTTGATTTATTACGAGTCCATCAGTTTTTTAATTTGGGGAATTTGGGACTTTACAAAAATCGCAAGTGTTGCTATATTGGCTTTTGCTTTGGTTCTTTGAAAAAGGCGGAGTGGCCGAGTGGATTAAGGCAGCGGTCTTGAAAACCGCCGGGTCGAAAGGCCCCGTGGGTTCGAATCCTACCTCCGCCGCGGCCGCTCGTACGGCTTGTTGACGGAGAGATGGCCGAGTGGCTTAAGGCGCTCGCCTGCTAAGCGAGTGTGGGTTAATAGCCCACCGTGGGTTCAAATCCCACTCTCTCCGCCGTATGCGCCCATGGCTCAACTGGATAGAGCAGCTGACTACGGATCAGCAGGTTGGGGGTTCGAATCCCTCTGGGCGCGCTAAATAATTTTGTTTGTTTATTTCCGTCCCTTTGGTAGGGCGTTCCATAGTGTGGCCATGAGGCCGGCGCCGATCAGTGCAAAGGGAATCGGCCATAATTTCCAAGCCTGCCAGCCCCAGTTTTGGGTGATCCAGCCCACGGCTATGCCGACAAAGGCACCGGCGATGTACTGCATGCCGTCGAACAATCCGGCAGCGCTGGCAGCGGCCTTGCGTCCACCGAAGTCCATGGACGCAGCCCCGCCTATCATGCCATGGGCACCGTTGACGAACAAGGACAAGACCGACAGCAGGATCACGGCGCTCCACGGGCCAAGGTGAAACATGTCGGACAGGTAGAACAATACCAATGTCCCGGCCATGCCCAGAAAGCCGATCACCACCACCGGTGCACGCCGGCCGTTGTATATCCTGTCGGAGGAGATCCCAAAGGCAAAGCCGCCGATTATGCCCATCAACGCGATACCCCAGGCCACGACCTGGCGGACTACGCCAGCCCCCTTCAGGTGATAGACCTGGGCAAAGTACAGCGGGAACCAGTCATCCACCACGCTGCGGCGGACAAAGCCGATCATCATGGATGCCAGGGCGATGGTCCACATGGTACGGCTGGCAAAGACCTTTTTGATGATTTCCACCAAGGATGCACGTTCCTCGGTGTCATCACCGGCCTCGTCGCCCGTATCCAGGCCCGGATAGCCTGCCTTTTCCGGCGTGTCCTTAACAAACAGGAAGTTCAGAACCAGCAGCAGGAACACAAAGCCGGCAGGGATCCAGAATGCCCAGTACCAGGGCAGGTATTTCACAATCAGAGGTGTGCCGGAAAAGGCCAGGATCAGGCCGAGGCGAATCAGTATGCCGAAGATCGCGGCAAAGGTGCCCCGTTCCCGGATGTGGAACCACTGCGCGTTTACCTTGACAATGGACAGGGCACCGAAGGACTGGAAGTATCCGTTGAGTCCCCATACGATAGCCATGGAGGTCAACATGGCGCCACTGGTCATGCCATGGGCAAAAACGGCCGGGTGTATCAGTTTGCCACCGGCCCACACTGCTGGATGGAGCATGAAGGTATGGGCGAATCCATACAGGAAATTCATGACCACCACGCCCGATGCACCGAACAGGAATGCCTTTTTGCCGCCGATGCGGTCCGCGATAGGGCCGTTGACCACAACGGAAATGCCGTAAACCAAGGGCATTACACTGGCAAACACACCTATTTGTATATTGTCCCAGCCGAACACGTGCCTGAGGGTATCCGTGACCGAGGACAGATTGTACCTGGACATATAGAAAAACGAGTATAGCAGTCCAAGGATCATCCAGTTTCTGAACCGGCGCAACCTGTAATCGCCATCCCTGAATCCCTGTGGTATCGAGTTATCCATGTTACCTCACAGCAAGGTTTTTTCGCCTAAACCGGGACTCATTATATCGAATTCCAGGGTTTCCGCAAGGATTTAGAGGGCTCCCCCAATTACCTGACTAAAACCGGGCCAGCGGTCAGGACCTCGGGTGGCGGGAGCCGGGACGCAGGGCGGGCTAACGCATGGGCCCTCCCCCGCCGGCACGCCGAGCCAAATCCAGGTCCTGGGACAGACCTGTTCCACCACCAAAGGTCTGTGGGGTTAAACCCCGCGCGCGCTGTTTGACCACCGCGGTCGCCCTGTCAAGCGTCCTGAAAAGGACAAAAATCCTAACTGCAAGGGATGTGCCAAAACGCATACAAAATGCAATAATGCTGTAGTATCAATAGATTACAGCACTATGCATATTTGATCATAACAACCGATAGTCCGGAAATCCGGACCATCAGTCCGGAAGAGTCCGGAAAACCGGACTGTTGTATCACGATCCCCACGGACAACGGTCTCGGACAACGGTCTCGGCCAACGGCCTCGGACAACATCCCACGGAAAAGGTGGGTGGGGAGGAGGGTATTGATTTGATGGTTTTCGTAACAGGTTCTGGATGCCGAACGTTTTGTAACACATTGATTTTAAAGCCATCTAAGAATGACGGCTGGAAGCCGGCGATCCTGGGATGGTTAGGGTTGTCAGACCTGCAAACATCTGGTATAAAATATCATGTACCTTGGGGTATCAGTTATTAATTTGGATCTTTGTCCCCGGATGATTAGAAAATGAACCGCAGGGTCACTGATGGTAATGCCTTGCAAAACATGGAATTTTATTTGTTAGACACGGCCAAGAGATGAAATTTTTACATTACATACCCGATGACTTTACAAAATTTGTTCTGGTTACATTGTTTGCATTGCTGATCGGGCTGGAGCAACGCCGGCATCATTGGGAGCATGAGCCGGAAACGCTTTATGGTACGGACAGGACATTTACCTTTATCGGGATCCTCGGCTTTGTTTTATACGTTATTTCAACCGATACGCTGCTGCCATTCCTGTTAGGAGGCATGGCCCTGATTATTTTGCTGGGTATTTTTTACTGGAAAAAAATCGATGCACTGAATAAATACGGATTTACCTCGATTATCATTGTTTTCATAACCTATGGACTGGCACCATTGATCTATCGTGAACCCCTGTGGCTGGTTTTCATGGTTGTGGCTACCATTTTAATCCTCACCGAGATGAAGCCACAGTTCAAGAGTCTTACAGAAAAAATGGACGAAGGCGAATTCATCGTATTGTCCAAATTCCTGATTATCAGTGGAATCGTACTCCCACTGCTGCCCCACAAGATCATCAGCCAAACCATCCCTGTTTCACCATTCAAAATATGGATGGCGGTGGTGGTTATTTCCGGTATATCCTATTTAAGTTATCTGACCCAGCGTTATTTTTTCCCAAAAAAAGGGATCATTTTTACCGGCTTGTTGGGCGGTTTATACAGCAGTACCGCCACAACCATTGTACTGGCCAGAAAAAGCAAGACGTCCACGGCAAGCCAGCACTTGATTGGCGCTTCCATTATTTTTGCCACCGCAATGATGTTTATCCGGATCTATGTCATTTCCTTTGTTTTCAATAAAAAACTCGCAGGAATCCTGTTTGTTCCCTTTTTTGTCTCAACCCTGTTGAGTTTCCTGTTGGGATGGATGATCCTGCGATTCGGGCGCAAGGACGAAACCACCGATTTAAAAGAAATGGAAAACAAAAACCCCTTGGAATTCAAAACCGCTTTGCTGTTTGCCGGATTATTCGTGCTTTTTGCCCTGCTGACAAAGTATGTCCTGAAATACTATGGCACAGGCGGTTTGAATGTCTTGTCACTGGTGGTCGGCGTAACGGACATCGACCCGTTTTTGTTGAGTTTGTTTACGGGTAAATTTGCAATCACCCTGCAAGCCGTGGGACAGGCAACCATTATTGCTGTAACCAGCAATAATATTATGAAACTGATATACGCCCTCAGCCTGGGGAATGTCTATTTGCGCAAATCCATGCTCCTTTCTTTTGCCGCGATCATTGTAACAGGTATCCTTTTTGTCCTGATTTGAGTCAACTGCGATGTAGACAAGTGAGGGGTCCTGGAACCACTCAGCACTGAGGCCGTTTAACGCTAACAATCAGATAGGCCAGAACAAAGGCAAGGGCAGATGCCACAAAATCCAACACCTTCATAGGAAAGCAGGTGCAGATGTAATGAGGCATCCATGGGGTATTCATGGCATCAAAGAATCTATCTATCCCTTGCAATATCAGGATGGTAGAGATAACCCACCTGAGACGATAGAAGACCCTTGTGTGGGCCCAAAGTCCAAGACTCACAAGGAGTAACAAATACAACGATTCCACAGTAAACTTCACCCAGAAGTCTGTGATGACTTCTTGAGGAGCAGATTTTAACGGTACTGAACCTGTAAGTACTAATAAACCCTGAGGAACTGTAAGGGTTGCCCCCCACTCGCAAAACGCTGCGGTCCATCCCAATATCACAATGACAATTCGACGTGCCTTACTCATTCTTTTGGGCTCCTCAAAGACAAGTCTTTTTACCACGACTCGACTCCTAAAAAATGGGGAAGTCTAATTGGCGTCACCGGCCATTTCTAATTGTCGCTGAACACCCGCCCCAAGGGTAAACGCATCCTCAGCAACTGTACAGGTAAGGATGTCAAGTATTTTGTGTATGATTCTTTTAATTCGTTGCAAGTTTATACCTCCTCCATCAGGTTAAAGTGGATGGCCAATTGGAGTCTGGCCTGTAACCAGTGGGGGCTTTGTGGACCACGATCCGGATGATTTTTGTTTTCCCCATACAGAGCATAAATACTTTTTTAAAGAAAAAATCCTGCCTTTTGAGAGTATTCACCCCATATAATAAATAAAACTCCACTCTTTACAGTCTAAAAAATCATGAAGTACCGTCAAATTCATGGAGGCAGATTTTTTCATTTATTGACATTGACAAAGAAGATTTGTAAGTCATTGAGAATTCAGGCAACAAATTTATCTTGTGCACTACTATACCAGGACGGTAAAGGTTAAAGTCGGGGGGATATGGTTGCTGTCAAGGGTGACATGAGGATAACAGTGGCAGTGACCGAGACCGTTGGCCGAGACCGAGACCGTGGCCGTGTGGATCGTGTTGGTGAAAAAATCCGTGGAGCGCAGGCGGCCTCGCCTGCCTGTACCGCGGGCGTCTCGCCCGCCTTTGGTTGACCGTGACCGTGGTTCACGGTTGCGACGGGAGCCTTCCCGAAAGGCCCGCAGGGCCGCCCCGCACAGCCGCAGGCTGCGTCCCGAGACCCGAAA
>WGCQ01000023.1 GCA_015493765.1 Deltaproteobacteria bacterium | reverse complement strand
TGCGGGCAGGCTCCCGTAGTAACCGGAAACCCCGGCCACGGTCAACGGCCACGGAAAAGGCCGGCAGGATGCCGGCCCCACTCGGTCTCGGTCAACGGCCACGGCCAACGGTCTCGGTCCTCGGCCACGGAAAGGCTGGCGAGGACGAGGGTGTTGATTTGAGTGGTTTCGAAGCAAATCTGAGATCTCGAGCATTTTGTAACATCTTGATTTTAAAACCATTTAAGAATGCCGGCTGGAAGCCAGCGATCCCAGGATGAAACTTTTCAACACACTCCGGCAGCCAGCGATCCCAGGGCGGACTTTGTATCGGCGTCGCATGCGCTCAAATGGGTCCAGTTCTTTGTATCTGAACCCATTTCTGCACCCTTTGTCCTCAAATTTGACAGGTAATTCGGGGATACCTCAAGTACTTGTCTAATATCCCGTGTTCTGATATATCCTAAAATGGGAGGTAAAATGCGTAAAAAGTCTGTCATATGGGTATATCTCGGGGTGATCCTGGTGGTTGCAGGTGCTCTGTCGTTTACTGTCCTGTGGATGATGCCGCTTCACGGTGTAATGAAGGGCTTTGACGTACCCAAAATCGTTGGGATTCACTTGGAAGGGGAGCCCTTTGTCAGGATCAAACTGAAACCCGGATGGCACCTAAGGCCCGTGGACGTGATGTATGGGACAAATGCTCTGGTGACCTGCCAGGTAGTGAGAGCACCCATGGGAAAGGAGTACGCAGCCTCCATGTTCGGACGACAAAAGCATTCCAAAAGGGACTGTCGTTTTCGTTTCAAGGTGACAGCGCCCCTGGGGACACAAGGAATAGTAACGGTTACGTACAGGTTCAAAACCAGGAAAGGCTGGGGAGTGGACAAGTTCAGCGTACCATACAGGGTAATACCTGCAGGAAGGTTTATTCGACTCTATACGATGGAGGACGCTTCACATAAGCCGGTCAAAGGCCCTTATTGTCCTACTCAAAAGATTTATGTTTACGGTATTGGGGCACTGCCTTTTCAGCCTGATGGACTGGTACCGCTGTTTTTTGTGGAAGACCCTTTGAATCCGGGACCTGTGTTGCAGGTGGGCGTGGATAACAAAGGACACATACATCCAATACAGGCAAAGGTCGTGAAATTCAGGAGATACGGCGATAAATTAAACGGCCTGGCCTTCTGGTCACTCAAACCGATTCTTGTGGGACCTGAAAGGGCGAATCACGGTGTTTATAACATATACGCAGGGCTTTTCAGGTCACAGGATATTCCCAAGGTGCTTGCCAGGTGCTTACGGGTCGTGAGTGTATCGGGCAACCGGGTGAAAATACAATCACGCATACACAGCATCGATGAAATCAGGCCTGCGGCAATGGCTATGACCAAGGCATGGCGTGTGATCCGCTCCGAACCTTTGAGAACACATCCCAAAATCCATCAATAATCAGGACTGACAGGCTCAAGTTAGATATTTAAGGCAATTAAGCGCTTTTGGCATCGTTTGTAGCCACCACCCCGGCCAATTCCGGAAGAGCCTAAAAATAGTGCATTTGCCAGTGGCCAATCCCCGATCAGTGGCAATTGGTTTGCAGGTCCGCACCCTGGTTGATGATGGCCTGGATATTGCCCGCCTGTTTAGTACAGTCTATGGGATTCGATGTGAAGTCTATGGATACGTTGTCCTTGATATTATCAGCACCCACCAGTGGTGACAGGTCAGTTATCCGGTTGTATGAACCGTCTATCCGCTCGATAGAGGCAAGATTGGTGAGGGGACTGATGTCAACGACCTTGTTCGTGGAAAAAGACAGTTCTGTCAAACTATCCAGCCCGTCTGTAAATCCCAGGCTGGTAAGGTCATTGCTGCTGACATCCAGGTGGGTCAGCCCGGTTGGGAGATACCCAACATCATTGTCACCCAGGCCGCAACCTGCCACGGAAAGCCATTGCAGGTTTTCCATGTCCTGCAGCAAGGTAAAGGCCTTGAAACCGGTATCGTCCAGGGTCAGGTATTGCAGTTTTGTAAACCTTTTGAGCACACTAAAATCGGTAATGGGGTTTCCGGAAAGGTCCAGGGTTTCCAGTGATGTCATGGCACCCAGCAGTTCTATGTCCTTCACCTTGTTTCCAATGCTGAGGGACTTCAACCCGGTCAGGCCCGAAATGGGTTTTATATCACTCACCTCGTTGTCCCCAAGCCCCAGGTTCGTAAGTTTTGTCAGGCCCGACAGGGCCGAAATGTTCGCGATCTCGTTTCCCTGTGCCTGGAACAGGGTCAAGTTCTTCAGGTTGGCCACGGCCGAAATATCCGTTATCTGGTTGTTGTTCAGGAAAAGGGTCGTCAGATTTACCAGGGATTTCAATGGATCCATGGCCCTGATGATATTGTAACCCAGGTCCAGGCTGACCAGGGCTGTCAGGCCTGCAAGTGGGCTGATGTCCTTGATCCGGTTATGATTCAGACTCAAGAATACAAGCCCGGTCATGCCGGACAGGGCATTCACATCCTGGATGTTGTTTTCACTGGCCTCGAGTTCCTTTAAGTCAAGTTCAGCAAGGGGGCCCAGGTCCACAATATGGTTATGGTTTAGTACCAGGCCTTGCAAGCCCTTGATCTTGCCAATGGACGAAATATCTTTGACCTGGTTGTGGCTGATATCCATGGATTTCAAACCGGTCAGGCACTCCAGACCGCTCAGGTCACTGATGCCCTTTGAAGGGGCATCCAGCGCCTCAATGTCCTTGACGTCCGTCCAGTAGAGGTCACCTTTTGGTTTATGCGCGGCGGCCCGCACCACAGCGGCGAGCGCCGGATCCGGGAACGACAGCACGCCCGTGCAACCGGCGGGTGCGGGGGAGGCGTCTGGGACTGCGTCCGTGTCCGTGGCCGCGTCCGTGGCCGCGTCCGTGGTCGTGTCGGTGGCCGCGTCCGTGGCCGCGTCCATGGCCGCGTCAGCGGACACGTCGTTTTGGATATCTATGTAAATATCCTGGTCATTCAAACACTTATGGCCATGACATGATGCACCGGACTCGCACGTGCCGCAATCCAGGATTTTTCCGCATCCGTTATCCCACTGGCCGCATTCATAACCCTGGTCGGCGCAGGTCTTGCCGTTGTACTTGTCGTCTTCCGCATCCTCCTGGTCCACGATGCAGTCGTGATCCCGGTCATCCTTTGAACTTTCCACTGCATTGATCTTGCCGTCGTGGTCATCGTCCGGCGGGGTATCGGTCTTTTTGCCGTCCTTCGTGTAGTACACCTCGTGAAAGTCACCCACACCGTCCCCATCCGTGTCCTTTTTGGCCGGATCCGTGTGAAAAATATTGACCTCCTGGCCATTGGTAAGGCCGTCGTGATCGAAATCCCCCATGGCCGAACGACAGGCATTTTCAATACACACACCGGATTTGCATTGCTGGTCATTGTCACAGTAACTGCCGATCATGGTATTGTCCTTGGGCCTGCAACCCAAAAACGCCACCATTCCAACCGCAACCACGACCAAAGATAAAAACCTGGTCCCATTCATAACATCTCCTCCATGGAAGTGTACATCTGATATTATAAATCTACTATTTACATGACATTATTGTCAAGATTCATCTGGCGACCCCACCACCCTGTGCCCTTCACGCATCAGAAACCGGTGCCCGCAATCACCCTAACCATGCGGCTCGAAGCGATGGTGCCTTGAATTTCCTATATTTTCAAAATAAGACTTCAACGTATGCCCAAATTACCTGTCAAATTTGAGCACAAAGGGTGTTGAAAGTGGTTCAGATGCAAGGAGTCAAGCCCGTTTGGGTGGAGGCATAGCAATGTTGAGGAAGACGACGCAGCAGATGGGCCGCTTACAGCACCCGACTGCCGAATTTAGACAGGTAATTTGGGGTATGGTCCCCGAATCTTGGAGCAACTGCGTCGTTCTGCATGGCAGTGGCAAAGAATTTCAACAGGTCCGCATGTTTTTCGCTGAACACACCCGCCACCTTGGCAGTCATGCTGACCATCCAGGCAGGGATGTTAGTGAGCCCGGGTTCCTTCCCGAGCACTTCAAAGGCAAGTTCCGCGACCTCCCGGTAACTGAATACTTCCGGGCCACCCGCTTCGATTTCGTGTTCACCCCGGTCCATTGCATCGACACACACGGTTAACGGCCACGGTCTCGGTCAACGGTCAACGGCCACGGAAAAGGCGGGCGGGACGCCCGCGAAACAAGCAGGCCGGCGGAGGGTGTTGAATTGATGGATTTAGTGACGAATTCGGAAATTTGTGTGTTTTGTAATAGTTTGAAATACAAAGATAATCCAAGATGCCGGCTGGAAGCCGGCGATCCCAGGTGGGACCTTTTCAACACCCTCCGGC
>WGCQ01000022.1 GCA_015493765.1 Deltaproteobacteria bacterium | reverse complement strand
GACGTTTGACAGGGCGACCGCGGTGGTCAGATAGCGCGCGCGGGGTTTAACCCCACAGACCTTTGGTGGTGGAACAGGTCTGTCCCAGGACCTGGATTTGGCTCGGCGTGCCGGCGGGGGAGGGCCCATGCGTTAGCCCGCCCTGCGTCCTGGCGCCCGCCACTCGGGTCCGAGGCCGTTGTCCCTCAAAAGAGAACAAATGCCAGTATGATCGTGATTAGAATGTACAGGGCATAGGCATTGACCTTGCCGTTATGCATGACAGCCAGTTTATTGGCAATCCAACCCGATGCCTGGGATACGGGTTTCAGCACAAGGCGGTCAACCAGGTAAACCTCATTACGCCGGTGTTCGATAACCATGCGAAAATGCCTGGCAATGCTTTGACGGCGATTACTGACCTTGGGCCGCAGCAATGTTTCGAACAGTACCCTCACGGGATGGGCAAATCCGGTTGCCGTATAGGTCATTTCAGGCCAAAGTCGTGGGATGCCGCCGTCCCAGGGCTGGTTGTGAACGGTTTTTGCACGTCGGGCCGTGGCAAACCTGACCACCAGAAACAACAGTCCCAGCAGGAATGCCAGCATCACAAAGGTATATGAGGACGACATGGCAAAGACCACCGGATTGGATTTACCGCCGCGGTGCATAACCACCAATCCCCGGCCTGGCAGGGTGCTCCCGACCTGGGCTCCGATATTGTGAAAATCACGGACAAACCCGTCAGGCAGTTCGTGTCCAAAGGCCTGGTTTCGGAAAAACGGAGGCACCAGGGCGGTGGCTGCGCTGGCCTGGGTCATGGGACTGCTGACCCTGTCCAGGGCAGGTATCACGTAAGTTGGCATCACACCCAGCCCGAAACTGACGATTGCCAGCAATGCAAGGGCCGTAATCGCAAGAGGACCTGTTTCCCGGGCGTTGCGGGCCGATTCCGAGCGTGGCATGCCCAGAAATCCCATGGCAAAGAACCGTACGAACGCGGTCACTGCAAGCCCCGCTGTCAAGGCCAGGGCAATACCGGAAAGCACGAACGCCAGTTTTATACCCGTGGATGCCAGTTCCACGCTGCGCAGCAAGGCCTCGATGGACAGCCACTCGCTGACAAAACCGTTGAACGGCGGCAAAGCGGCAATGGCCATCACACCGGCCAGCATGAAAACTCCTGTCCACGGCATGACACGCATCAGTCCGCCCAGCCGATCCAGGTCACGCGTGCCTGCCCTGGTGTCCACGCTGCCAGCGCCCAGAAACAGCAGGCTTTTGTACATGGAGTGGTTAACCATGTGGTACAACGCAGCCACCAGGGCCATGGATGCGAAAACCGGGTGTCCCAGGGCATGAAATACCATGGCAGCGCCCATGCCTGTCGTGATTATGCCCATGTTTTCAATGGAACTGTGGGCCAGGACCTGCTTGATGTCGTTTGTGATCGTGGCGTACAGGATGCCTATGACAGCGGAAGTGGCACCTGTCAGCATGACCACGATACCGGGTCCCGGCGAATTAACGGGCAGCAGCATGAAGTTTACGCGCAGGATCCCATAGATGCCCAGGTTCAGGATCAGCCCTGAAAGCATGGCGGACACGTTTGCCGGTGCAACGGGGTGGGCCTTGGGCAGCCAGGTGTTGACAGGAAACAGGCCAACCTTGGTGGCAAAGCCGAAAAAGGACAGTAAAAACACGGTCCAGCGCAGCCCCGGGCCCACATGCGCCATTGCCGTTGCAATCGCGTGGAAATCCGTTGAGCCAGCCTTATTGGCCAGGAGTATGAGGGCCACGGTCACGGACAGGGTCCCGGCCTCGCCAATGGCCAGCATCAGGTAGGCCGCCCGGCGTGCAGGCGTGGATTCGCAGTGGGTGTTTACCGTCAAAAAACTCAGGATCGACATGCCTTCCCATGCGATCAAAAAGGAAAATACGTCGCCTGCCACCAGGACCGCAATGATCGATGCAAACAGGGCCAGGTATTCGATGCCAAAGGTCTTCATCCGGATACGGCCGGCATAGGCCTTCATGTACTGTGCAGAGAACAGGGACACGGCAACAAACACAAGTCCGCTGACCAGTATGAACAATGCGGACATACGGTCCACGTACAGTTTCAAATGTCCCAAACCGGGCATGGACCACAGCATCACACCTGTCAAATTGCCCTGCGCCAGTCCTGACACACCGGCTATCAATGCAATCAGGCCACCCGTAATACCTACCCATGCAATGACTGCCGCTGTCTTTTTATCGGACAGCAATAAAACCAGGGCCATGCCTGCAACCATGATGCCCAGGCAGATGGCAGCGATTATCACAGCATGCATCATTCCACCTCCCAGTCGCTTCCGGGTTTACGTCCCGTGATGGCCAGCAGGCCATGGATAATGGCCAGGGGCGGCGGCGGGCACCCGGGTATGGCCACGTCCACGGGCAGGATATCGCTCAATACGGGGCTGTCCTGACCGAAGACTCCGTGGGTCAATGCACAGGCTCCCACAGCGATCAGGCGCTTGGGCGTGGGCATGGCCTCCCATGTTTTCATCAAAACCGGACGCATTTGTTTTGTTATTGTGCCTGCCACGATTAAAATATCGGCCTTTCGCGGCGTCGGTGTGATAAAAAATCCCAGTCTGTGCATGTTGTAGTAGGGATTGTTCAATTGTTCGATTTCCGACAGGCATGCACCGCAGTCGCCGGCATCCAGCACCCGAATATTCACCGCGTGCTTGAAGGGTGCGGGCAGGACCGCCTCTTTTTTGACCTGTGCCCATTCAAATCCCCTGTCCCAGGCCATGTTTTCGCCCTGTGTCCGCGCACAGCGGTAACAATCAATGCAACGATTGCGCCGTACGCCCCCATTGTCCAGCGCATGGACAGGGCATGCCGCAATCACGGCCTGGTTCGTGGTACCGGACACCGGCAAGCCCGGTGAAATGCCGGACGCCCGTTCATCACCCCCGGGATAGGACGTGGTAACCACGCCTGTTTTTAGTCCTTTTAACGCCCATCTGCTCATGTTCCCATCCTTTTAGATGCCTTTGTCCTGAATGCCAGCATCCATCACCTGTCACTTTCCGCCACGGACAATCCGAATGTTGCCAGGATGATCGGAAAGTCCTGGAATGCAAAGTCCTCGGCTGCCGTGTGAAACCCGTGCCAGTTCGCAAACGAAGGTGAAAACACCCTGTAATGCTGTACCCGGAAATCGGCGTCCACGCGCACTCGGTGTACTGCCAGGCCGCGCGGTGACTCCACACACGCGGTTTTCATGCCGGCCTTGGGCGTAACCCGCGAGAACACAGGACCGGCCCCGGCATTTTCCAGTGCCCGCCGCATCAGTACTGTCGATTGCCTGATTTCCGCAAAAAATACCCGCAGGCGTGCAAAACCATCGCCCTCCTGTTCGCAGGGTATTTCAGGCCTCAACACATCGTATCCGCCGTACGGTTTCGACCGCCTGCAATCCGCGCACACACCCGAAGCACGCGCAATCGGCCCGACCATGCCATGTTCCAGGGCATCCGTTTTCGTCACCACGCCCACGTCCTCCAGGCGATCCAAAAATGTGGTCGTTTTAACCAGTAGTCGTTCAATGCCCTCCAGGCGTTTTACGATGTCGTCCACCTGGTTGACGGCTGTCAAACACGCATCATCCGGCAAGTCCAGGCTGAGCCCGCCGGGCACAACCATACCGAACCCGTACCTGTGACCCGTCACAGTGCCTGTGATCCGCAGAGCCTCCTCGTGCAAAACCGCCACCTGGCTGGCAGCCACGCCCAGGCCCGTGGACGCGCAAATCCCCTCGATCACGCCCAGGTGATGCCGGATGCGTTCCATCTCTGCCAAAAAAACACGTAAAAACACGGCCCGTTTCGGTACATCCGTGCCGGATATGGATTCCACGGCCATACAATAGCCCAGGGCGTGGGATATGGCCGTGGTGCCCGCGAACCTCTCCGCCAGCAACACCACGTCGCCCGACGTACGACCCACGGCCAGGTCTTCAATATTGCGGCGTTTGTAAAACAGTTTCGGCACCGTGCGAATTACCTCCTCGCCAATGGTTTCCAGCCTGAAGTGGATGGATTCGGCGACGCCTGAAAACACCGGTCCGATTGGCATGATGAAGGCGCCCTCCGCATCCAGGACCCTGGTGGGCGGCTGGTCATTATGGGTGACAAAATCCCCTAATTTCGGGTGGCCTGTGAAATCCACTCCGAGCACATGGGCTGCCTCGCGTTCATACCAGTCTGCCGCGTGCACTGCCTGGCTGACGCTGTAAAATACCGGGTCCGTTTTTTTCGTGCCGGTCTGCACCTCTATGTATTCATTGCCAGGGCCAAGAAACAGGTAAATCACGTGAATTTCATCCGCCTGCTGCCCCCAGTCCAGGCCCATGAAAAAGCAGTGCGCCCTGTTGAACAACAAATCGCATACCCCGGGTGCGACATTTTTGTCACAGGTGATATTCAACGATTCCGGCCCGCTAAAAAGGCTGGCTGCCGGGAAAAATTCATGTATATTTTCAGCAAGTTGCGAAATATCCACGGCTTATCCTCCAATTATTGTTGCTGCCAGTTCAACCAGGCGATGCAAGGCATCCGGGATGTACAGCCCCAAAACGATCACGGGTATAATGGCCAGCACCAATGTAAGCCAAACGGATCCGGGCAGTCTTTCGCCCGACCTGTCCGGGTCACCACCGAATACCATGCGGCTGACGTGGTTCATGATCGCAAAAAACGCAACGGCAATGAAAGACACGGTCAGCCCCATCACCAGGTAATGCGATTGCAAAAGTCCTGCCTTCAATATGGAAAACTCGCTGAAAAACAGGATAAAAGGCGGCGCTCCGGCAATGGCCAGCCCGCCTGTCAACATGGCGATACCCGCACCTGGTGACCGTTTGATCAACCCGTGGACGGATGCAATTTCACGGGTATTCGTTACCAGCAACACACTGCCGGCGGCGAAAAACCAGAACGACTTTGTGACTGCGTGGCCGATGATCTGCATGAACGCGGCCTGGTTTGCCGCTGAGCCGCCCAGGCCCAGGGCAATAAGTATGATGCCCATGTGTTCGACCGTGGAAAAGGCCAGCATGCGCTTGTAGTCCTTTACCTGTAACAGCAAGAATGCGGGTACCCCCAGGGAAAGCAGCCCGAATCCCAGCAGCCAGTTGGATGCATGAACGCTGTTAGATGCATGTACAACGGCCAGCACACGCAACAGCACGTACAGCACGGCGGTTGTTTCAATGCCTGACAGCAGGGCACATACGGGAGTGGGGGCCTGGCTGTGCGCATCAGGCAGCCAGGTGTGCATTGGAACCAGGCCGATCTTGGTACCCAATCCGACCAGCAGCATGATGAATGCTGCGGTAATCAATACAGGGGGCATGGAAGGGGCTGCGGTCACCAGCCCGGACCAGGTGAATGCCCCCATGTTAGCGTGCCTGGCCCCCCAGTACAGCAACAGGATGCCGAACAATGCCAGTGCCGCGCCCATCATGGTCAAAACCATGTATTTCCAGGCCGCCTCCAGGGCCGATGGCGTATTGTCGAAGCCGACCAGCAGCACGGAAAACAGGGTGGTCATTTCAACGGCTATCCATACCATGCCCAGGTTAATGCTCAACGGGATCGCTGCCAGGGCAAACACGAAAAGATTGAAATTGACGTGAAACGTCCTGGGACTGTTCGTATCGTACCTCATGTAACCGATTGAATATATTGATGAAAGCAGGGCAATAAGGGATATCAGCACCAATATGACAGCGCCGGCAGGACCCAAGGCAATCCAGCCAGGAAGCGCGATCAGGATATGCTGCGGTGCATTCAGGACCGCGTGGGCTGCCCATACTGCCAGTACGAACAGTACCGACGAGCCAGTCACCGTAATGATTTCGTTGACTCGTTTTTGTGCGAACAGCCCTGACACCAGCGCTGTAATTAGGGGGAGCAGGAGCATAATAATCAGTATCATTTTGAAGGGTCCTCCCGTAAATCGTTCAAATGACCGACGAATGTACCGCCAGTGTTTTCATGCACCGAACGTGTCACCAGGCCCACGATAAAGGCGAATAACAGGACGTCAAATGCCAGGGACAATTCCGCTATTACCGGCAGGTCAGGTGCGATTGCGACCCCTGCGAAAAAGGCGCTGTTCTCCATGGTCAGCAAGCCCATCACCTGGGGGATCGCCTCACGCCGCGTTGTCAGCGTGTATGCCCCGATCAGCATGCCTGCCAGACCGATGGGCACGTTGATTCGCGCTACGCCGTTGTCCGCCATGGCATGGACCCAGGGCAGGGAAACAAAATACGCAAAGACGGTCAGGATCAGGGCAATCATCAGGGATGTGGGTATATTGACCACCTGTTTTATTTCACGCCGGGTGTAGGTGGTTCGCGGCATCATGCGAATCAGCAGCCATGGCAGCAGCCAAACCTTGGTCACCAGGTTTATGGTGCCCACGGCGAACAGGTGGGGCGAAAACGGTGCGATACCCAGCAAAAAGGCGGATGAAGCCAGGCAAAGGGATTGAAAGATGAAAAATTTCAGCCCGGAACGAACCTGGCGTGCAGCCACCACGCCAAACGCGGTGATGATAAACAGCCCTCCTGTCAGGGCGTTCAGGCTCTTGATAACAGGTATAAGGTGTGACATTACGGACTCCCCCTATGCAAAGGCCCCGGCCATCATTGCCAACACGGCAATGGCAAAGGCAGCAGTCATGAATTCACTGATACGGAACAGGCGCAATTTGGCCAGGGATGACTCGATCAGTACCAAAAAGATGATAAAGCCGAATATCTTCAGCAGGATCAATGGAATGGCGATCAGTACGTCACCCCAGGCCCACGTGGAGGCCAGCCCCCAAGGGGTTAACAGCACGTTCAAAAATATGTTCATCAGCACAAAAAATTTCATCCAACCGCCCCATTTCATCAGTGCGGCAGCGCGGCCCGAATACTCCAGGCCCTTGGACTCGTCGATCATGGCCAGTTCGAAGTGACCTGATGGATTGTCCACTGGCAGGCGGCCTTTTTCCGCCAGTATCAGCATCAAAAAGGCAATCAACAGCAGGATGTGGGCCGGCTCAAAGAAATTGGACATCGGGTGTACCCATTGCTGTTGCACGATGTAAGGGATCGTGGAGTCCGCCACAAAGGATACCGTAAAAAATACGATCAAAAATACGGGTTCGGCCAGAAACCCCACCATGCGCGTGCGGCTGGACCCCATTGGTCCGTATGGATTCGCCGTATCCACGGCCGCCAGGATGGAAAAAAAGCCGCCCAGCGCCAAAATAAATCCTGCCCCCACCATGTCGGCCATAAACGCCCAGAACAGTGGATACGCAGTCAACACCGGGATCAGCAGGGTAACGAATATCGGCGCAACGAATACCACGTAAGGGGTGACGCGGAATATCCATGTGCTTTCGTTCGACACCACCTCATCCTTGGAAAACAATTTCCACAGGTCCAGGTAGGGCTGGAAAATGGACGGCCCCCGCTTGGACTGCACGTTTTCTTTCAAACGATTCAATACGCCCATGGCCAAAGGGGAAAATACCATCACCACGATGACCTGTAACGAATTGAAAATTATGGATTTTATCATTATTTCATCCCTCCGATGAGGTTTGCTAGCAAAAACAAAGGACCGGTATTCTGTGTAGATATTTCAGGTTGAAATTTACAGAGATTTCGGTACATGGATACCTCCCCAATCAATTGCCGCATCGGCGGTCAATGGCTCGTACTATAAACAGGAGTCATTAGCCCCAAAGGGACAATTGAAAGGGGAACTCCATCCCCTTGGCGGAACTGTATAACAAAAGAGGGCGCAAAGGTCAAGAGTCAGATAGTACGCCTGTGCTAAAATGGGCTTAACTCCGCGTATCTGAAACACTTTCCGCGTCCTTTGGCCTCATGGGACAGTCAAGAAAACGGCGTGTCCGGCATGGACATATCCTTGTCCGAATCGGACAACGCAGTAGTTTAATTGTGCATACGCTTCTTTTAATCGGACAGATATATGTTTGATTAAAATCATAACTTATCCGATTGAGATCATGACATCTCCAGTTATAATTATGATATATCAAGTTATAATCATTGCTTGACCGATTGTAATCATGGCTTGTTCAAATATGTTCGGGACCCAACCCATTCCCCTCACGACCCTGTCAGGTCAGTGATTGCATGCATTATCATGATTTCAGGCCATTTTTCGATGGAGATTGACCTGTGCCAAGGCCCATAGGTATGTATTCAATGTTTTTTTGCGGGTCTGAATAACAGGTATCCCCACACGCCGAATACCAGCAACAGGATTATACCAATTGCCCACATCCAAAACATTTGTTTTGCCTTTACCGAGGCTGTCGAGGCACTACCTTTTTCAATAAGTGGTACCGTATCACCTCTCTTTAATGCGTCCAGAATTTTATGGGCCAGGGCCTTTTTGTCGCCCCAGTGGACACGCCACGGTTCGTTGTCCAGGATGTTCACGAATTTCTGCATGGCCGCTGTTGCGCGTTTTATGTCCTTATCCGACCAGACGACCGCTTGATAAAATAGTATGTCCGGGTCCTTGTATGCCAGGTTACTGATCGCGTCCAGCAGTTTGCGAGCCTTTGCCTTGTGCCCCAGCCAATACTCGGAAAGGGCCAGGTAAATCGTGGGTCTGACTGCGCCGGGTACTTGTTTGACAGTTTTTTGCAGATAGGGGACGGCCTTTTTGTATTCCTTACGATAATAATACAGTGCCCCCAGTCCATAGGTCCAGCCCAGGTTTTCAGGGTGGAGTTTGCTCTGACTTTTTAATTCTGACATGACCTCTTGGGAGTAGTCCAGGTTAATCAAACTGTTGCCCAACAGGGAAAGTAATGAGGGATATTTTGGGTTGATGCCAGCAAGCTTGATAAAAATGGATGAAGACCGTTTGAATTTCCCTGATATGTGGTAAACGTTTCCCCAGGTAAACAGGATATCCTGGTCATTGGGCCAAATCTTCAGTGCCTGTGTGGCCAGTTTATCCAGCTTGTCAAAATATTTGTTCCTGCCAGCCATCAACATTGCATTCAAATAGACCCCTTTGCATTTTGGAAAGCGTTTCAGTACCCGGTAGTAAAATTTTAAAATCATCTCGTTGTGCCATGGTGATTTTATCCTGGCCGCCAGGCAGGACCTGTTGTCTAACGGTTCAGGATGCAGGGTTATTACCTGCCAATACATGCGGATGGCCTTTTTTATTTTACCCATGAGTGCGTATGCTGAAATGGCCTCTGCAATGGTATGTACGTCATCAGGGTGTTGCTGTAATCGTTTTGTTATCATCCGGGTGGCCTTTTGGAATGCCGATTTTGCGGCCTGGTTTTTACCGAATTTTGAAAAATAGCGGCCTGCCTGCGCGATGATTCCCGGGGATTTGACCTGGGATACGACCCGGTTCAATATGGCTATTGCCTTGTCTTTTTTCCCGTAAGCATACATCTTTCGGGCTTTCAGTAGTAACGGCAGAAATTTATTATCCGTATTCAGAGCACTGTTTTTAGTGCCTTCCCTGGTCCACTGGAACGCGGATTCCCTTGCCTTCAATGCGGTGGATATTGCGGATATTAGCGGGTGCATGCCTTTCAGGTTTTCGTGTGGCATACTGTCGATGGCGAATTTTTTTGTTTTAGCCAGTGGATTTTTAACCATGGAAGGATAAAACAGGCCCAGTTTGATAGATTTTTGGTGCGGTGAACGTATGTTGAGCTCCACGTGGTCTTTTTTTATTTCAATGGCCGTTATTTGCCAGCCGGTTGGTAAATCTACAGCCTTTATCATGTCATCTATGAGGGGTCCCTGTTTTGGGTTGATCGTATATGTCTCGGCAAAGGCAGCGACCCAAGCCAAAAGCACCACAAAAAAAAGGACCATTCGTTGAAGGGTCATGAGTACCTCCCGGTGACCGGATCGTGAATCATTTGCACGATTTCCTTTAGATTCAACGCTCTTGGACTCCGTAGTCTTCCAAAGGAGAAGGATATTATATCGTTATTTCTTATGCAAGCCTGGTGATACCCCCAAATTACCTGACTAAATTCGGCAGTGAAACTTCGCCTGCCGGCTCGTTGTCACGGCCTGCGGCCTTAGGGAGTATGCCGCAAACGGCCCCTCATGCCTTGCAATGTGCGTACTATTCTGCCATAATGCACCCGCGATGGGAGGCATGGTAAAATTCTCCACGGAAAACCGTAATGGCCTGATAAAACGACTGAAATCGGACGAGTTTGACCTGGTAGTTATCGGCGGTGGTATAACAGGTGCCGGTATCCTCAGGGACGCGGTTTACAGGGGATTAAATGCCGCCCTGGTTGAGATGGGCGATTTTGCTTCTGGTACCTCGTCCAGGTCGTCCAAACTGATACACGGGGGGCTGCGTTACCTGAAAACGCTGGACCTGGGCCTGGTTTTTGAATCGGTAAATGAACGTACGCGATTGCTCAGGCTGGCCCGGCACCTGGTCAGGCCCCTTTCTTTTGTGTTTCCCGTATTCAGGACGGATGCTGACGGCCTGTTCAAACTGAAACTGGGGCTTTGGCTGTATGATGTGTTGTGTGCGTTTCGTAACTATCGTAATCACAAAGGACTTTCCAGGGATGAAGTGGCCGAACTGGCAACGGGAATCCGGATGGACGGCTTGCGTGGGGGCGTACAGTACTATGATGCCATTACGGATGACGCCAGGGTCACCATCGAGGTAATACTGGACGCATACAGGCACAAAGCCGTACCATTAAACTATGTGAAGGCCGGCAGGGTGCATGTAGAGGACGGTAAGGTCCGGGGGCTGCATGTAAAAGACCTCATGGGAAACGAGGAATTCGAGGTCAGGACAAATTTTGTGATTATTGCTGCGGGGCCATGGACACCCAAGGTCATGGAATCGCTGGGTATCATGCCTTCGTTCACATCGGAACTACGGATGAGGCCTACCAAGGGCGGGCATGTTGTGGTGCCCAGGGAACGGTTGCCTTTGGAGCACGCGGTGATCATGTTGCATCCCAAGGACCGCAGGGTCTTGTTTGCCTTGCCATGGCACAACAGGACTGTGCTTGGCACAACGGATACGGATTTCAAGGGGGACCCGTCCGATGTGTACGTAACCGCCCGGGACGTGGATTACCTGCTGGATGCGGCGAACCACTATTTCCCGGATGCAGGCCTGACCTATCAGGACGTCATTGCCGATTGGGCTGGCTTGCGCCCCCTGGTGGACCAGGATGATGTGGAAAGCGAATCCGATGTGTCCAGGGAACATTTGATCGTGGTGGACCCCACTGGAATCGGTGCCATTGCAGGTGGCAAACTGACGACGTTCAGGGTCATGGGCAAGCAGATGGTGGATGCGGTGGTTCCGTATCTGGGAAAGGACAAGATTCCTCGTTCCCGGGTGAAAACAGTCCCATTCCCCTATTCCAATGGGGCCTTGCCGCCGGATGTGGTCAGGAAGGTGGCCGCTCATTATGTCGAGGACTACGGTATCAGGCCGGAAGAGGCGATTCACGTGCTGAGTGTGTACGGTGGAGCGGCGGACCAGGTTTTTGACCTTGCCCGGGAGGATAGCATACTGTTGCAGCCGGTGGTTGAGGGCCTGCCATACCTGATGGCTGAGGCGTTGTTTGCGACCAAATACGAGATGGCGCTCCGGCTGGAGGATTTCTTTTTGCGGCGAACACCACTGTTTTTCCTGACCCGCCAGGGATTGGACCTGGCCTTCGAACGTGTGGCTGCGGTCATGGGGCGGGAACTGGGTTGGACCCAGGAGGAAACTGCCCTTGAAATACAGCGCATGGAGGAACTGTTGTCCCTGCATGATGCGTGGCGGAATGGAAATCCGGTTGACGGTTGACGGGGATGGAATTATAAATATGTGGACCTTTGATTGGAGGATGCGGTTGTGTTCGAAGAGTACTACGAAAAAGTGGCAAATCCACAAAAACGCAGGGAAATTATGAGTGCCGGCCCTGAGTCTGCCGAGGACAAGCGGCTGTCCGAGCGGATGCTGAAAAACAGGACCATACTGTTGTCGTCGGATGTGACGCCAGCAACAGCAAGGCGTGTAATTGAACAGTTGCTGGT
Source organism: Deltaproteobacteria bacterium (assembly GCA_015493765.1). Taxonomy (GTDB): domain Bacteria; phylum Myxococcota_A; class UBA9042; order DTJE01; family S145-11; genus S145-11. Next base: position 22,124 of record WGCQ01000022.1, on the reverse strand, counting down.
CCTGGAAAGCATGGACCAGCATGAACCCCTGACATTAATTATAAATTCGCCGGGCGGGGATGTCAGTTCAGGCCTGGCGATCTACGACCAGATCCACTTCATCGAACCGGAGGTCCGGGTCATCTGCAGCGGTCTTACCGCGAGTATCGCCACGATCATCCTGTGTGCCGTTGACCGGAAAAACCGGCTGTCCACCCCGATGACCAAATTCCTGCTGCATCAGCCCCTGATTCCGATGGACGTGTATGGCCCGGCATCGGAATTGGAGATCACGGCAAATGAAATCCTGAAAACCAGGGATTTACTGAACGGGATCCTGGCACAGGCCACGGGAAAACCTTTGGAACAGATCGAACACGATACCAGGCGGGATTTTTGGTTGACGGCGAAAGAGGCACTTGATTACGGCCTGATTGGACGCATTATCAACCATCGCAGCGATTTGGCTGCTTGATTTCAGGAGGAACAATGCCACGTGATTATAATTTGATAGCCATTGGTGTGGACGCGGAGGGACGCCTGTTCAAGGCCCACTTTGGTATGTCCCCAAGTTACCTGGTATTCAACAGGCAGGGCGAACTGGTGAGGACAGTGAAAAATCCCTATGCCACCAACAGGACACACCACGACGACCCATCGTTGATTACGGCCTTGCTGTCCGATGTGGGGGTATTCGTGGCACATCGTATGGGTCAGGCCAGCAGGCAGCGACTGGAGAGCGAATTCAAGGTCAAATCCTTTCTTACCGAGGAAAAAGACCCTCAAAAGGCCCTGGAAGCATACCTGTCTCAGGATGCAAATAAATAAAAACAGGGTTTACTCAAATTACCGGTCTTCTTGTCCTGTTTTTTCGTGCGTGTGAGGCAGGGCGAGACCCCATTCAACAGCCCGCTTCATCAACCTCTGGTTCAGGAAAAATAGCCTGGAGTGCATGGAATTGCGCGGCAGCCACAAGCCTGTGTGGGTCAGGCGTGCCAGCAGGAAATAGGCATTATACGGGTGCGGGTTGGTCAGTGCCTCCCTGTACAAGGCCACGAGGTCCAACCTGCTGAAGGTCATGCTGTTCACGGAGGCATACGGCAAAACCCCGCTGATTGCAAAACCGGATACCAGCAAGTCCTTGCGTGTGGCGTCCCGGTGTCCTGCATACCAGTCCGACCATGTATGCCAAAGTACTGCCGGTTGTACTGACATCGCATTGAATATTAGTGTGCGGTTGGTGATCCTGTGAAGCGCCTGGACACAGGCATTGCGGTCCATGGCGTTATTGTCCTTCAGGCATCGGATTAAACTGGGAATCGCAGGCACTTCCCCGCGCAGGGCCAGCACCTTGGCCGCAAAGGCAGGCGCCCGAAAGCGCCACAATCCCAGGGCGGCCGGTACGGTCCACCCCTTGTGTATCCCCATCAGCCGGCACATTGCCTCGCATCTGCCCGGCCCCTTGTAACGCTTCAGCGCATACATCAGGTACAGGGCCGTAATTCCGTCCACACGGCCTTCCAGCGTGTTGAACATGGCATCCAGGTCGGCCTGCAGCGTGCCCCATCGAAACAATGCATGCGCCGCGGCCCTGCGCAATGATATGGCCCTTGAGCCCAGCATCCGCACAATGGCCTGGTGGGCCTCGGGTGTACCGATCGCTCCCAGTGTGTCCAGCGCCTGTGCCTTGGCTGCAAGCCCTGCCCGTTGTCGCAGGATTGCGGATAGTTCAGCCACCCTGCGAGCCACCAGGTCGGAATGGTCCACGTACCATGGCCGGTTCGTGCCTATGTCGTGACAGCCCTCCATCAGGTCATCCACCGGGCAATATATGCGGACATGGATGTGATCCGAATGGGCGCTGGACCCGTGGGGCTGCCACATCACCTGGGAAGCCTTGATAATCAGTGACCTGGGTTCACCGTGTTGCATGGCGAATTGCAACAGCCTGCGTTTCAGGTAATGGGCAATAAAAATCCACTGTACGGACACGTGTGGGTCCGTGATAATGGCCTTGATCATGGCCCAATTCCTGGCCGGGTCAAAGGTAAGCACGCGCCCCGTATCGTCCATGCCCGTACCGTCAGGGCCTATGGCCACCATGTCCGACAGTTGCGCCTGTTTGCCCTGCAGATTAAGCAGATAGAATGCGATGTCCACGTCCCTGCCGCTGTGGTGGGATACGCTCCATGGAATTTCGCCTCCGCCACAGGCCGCCATATTCGCCACCTGCATGACACTGCCGGGAAATGTTTCAGCCACTGACTTTGCCGTCCTTTTTACCAGGTCAACCATTTCGCTGACCCCGAAATTTGTAGCCCGTTTGGCCTGGCGGTCCATGACCCTGTAGTCCCGGCCAGTGAGTGGCAGCATTACCGGGTTTACAATGTAGCCGTTCGTTACGGTTCCAATGGATAAACTGCCGTTTCCATGCATGCGTCCCACCATGATATGACGGTGTGTGCGGCAGGCCAGGGGAGGGTTCAGCATACTCCATTCCATGGCCCTGCGCGTGAAGGTTTTTGGTGCGGTATTTACGTACCTGGATGGTATATGTATCAGTATTTGTTGTCTAATCTGGGCACCGCAGGACACGGCTACCATCACCAGGCATATCAAGAAACGCTTCACGTATCCATTGTAACGCCTTGCATTAGCATACCCAAATTTATGACATCAAAAATTTAGTCAGGTAATTTGGGGGTTATGCAAGACTTGACTTTTTATCGATGTTTTTGCATAAACTGATAAAAGATGAGTGTTTTGTAATGGCAAACACATCCATCGATTTTGGGTATTGAATTAAACACGTATTTTTGAGGTAACCATGGATGTGACACAGGCACGCAAGGGTACGAAACTGAAAATGGATGGCGCCCCATGGTTGGTGGTGGATTACCAGTTCGTCAAACCGGGCAAGGGCAATGCAATCACCAAACTGCGGCTAAAAAACCTGAAAACAGGGCAGGTGGTGGAAAAGACCTTCAAATCCGGCGAACAGGTTGAGCCTGCTGATTTTCAGCAATCGCCAGCGACATTCAGTTACAAACAGGGCGACACGTATTTCTTCCTGGACCAGAATACCTACGAGATGGTCGGCATACCCAAGGAAGTGGTGGGTGATGCAGCCTTGTTTTTGAAAGAGGACATGGATTGCAAAATCCTGTTGTACGAAGGCCAACCCACAGCAGTGGAACCGCCCATATTCGTGGAACTGAAGATCACGTACACGGAACCGGGCGTAAAGGGGGACACCGTATCCGGTGCCACTAAAGTGGCGGAACTGGAGACCGGCGCAAAGGTGCAGGTGCCCTTGTTCATTGAACAGGGCGAGATGATCAAGGTGGATACCCGTACGGGTGCGTACGTGGAGCGTGCGTAGCGTCGGCGGACCGTGCTCGGGCGTTTGTTAGAAAGGGCAGGGGACCGCGCGGTTTTGTGGGGCTCTGGCAGGCTTCGCAACGTGGTCGTGAAGGATTGGGGACAGGCCAGGCCCGGTGACATCGTAACAGTACTAAATGGAAAAGTGACCGTGGTCCGCAGGGGCGCGCTGAGGGATCGCGGCGAGGCCGTGTCCATGATGCAGCAGCGCGCTGATTGTATGCGGATAAGTGCCCTGGTGCTGGATGCGATAAGGGAATTTTTCAGGATGCGGCGTTTTTGGGAGGTCAATACACCGAACCTTGCCGCGGCCGGGGGACTGGAGCCGCATATCGATTTATTCATGCCGGTGCATGAAGGGCTTTCGCTCATTAGCAGCCCGGAATTTTACATGAAACGACTGCTCACGGGCGGCGAGGAACGTATATTCCAGGTCACCAGGGCCTTTCGCCGGGAACCGGCGGGCAGGATGCACAATCCGGAATTCACCATGCTGGAATTCTATCGCGCCGGCGCTGACTATCGGGACATCATGGATGACCTGGAGGCAATGGTGCGGTGGGTTGGCAGGCGTGTGAACGTGCGGGAAGTGCGTATGAATGGCGTCAGTGCGGATCTTGAGGGCCCCTGGGAGCGTCGAACCGTGGGGCAATTGTTGCAGGCAGACGGCCGGTGCACCATGGAGGATGACCCGGATGCAATAAACATGGTCATGGCTGACTGGGACGGTTTGCTGGGTCGGGATGCGCCTGTGTTCGTGTATGATTACCCTGCCACTATGGCCAGCCTGGCCGCCCTGGACCCGGATACAGGCATGGCCCAGCGTTTCGAACTGTATATTGCCGGGGTTGAGGTGGCAAACGGCTTTACCGAACTGCTGGACCCGGATGAACAGTTGGACCGGTTTATCCATGTGCTACAGCAACGTCGTGCCGAAGGACTGGACCTGCCTGCGGTGGACACCCGTTTTATTGCAGCCCTGACTGAGGGCATGCCCCCGGCCGGAGGCGTGGCCGTGGGACTGGACCGGCTGGTCGCCTTGCTTGCGCATAGGGATTCCATTGCCCAGTGCCTGGCCTTTCCGTGGAATGTGATATAGTTTTGACTATGAATCCGAGTGGCTCGGGCTGGGTTTTGTAAAAGGACAATGGTATGCGATTAAAGATAACAGGCGGTGATGTAAATGCATTCTGGGCCTTGACCGCTGACAACCTGGCCAACCTGATCATTATCAGCGGTGTGTGCACTGGTTTGTTTCACATGCCGCCGGCAATCGTATTCGGCCGGATTCTGCCAGGCGTGGGCGTAGCACTGTTGCTGGGGCTTGCGTATTACGCATACCTGGCGCTCAGGCTGGCTGAGCGTGAGGGGCGCGATGATGTAACCGCCCTGCCGTACGGCGTGTCCACACCGGTGTTGTTTGTGTACCTGTTCGCCGTGATCGGACCGGTTTATTTCAAGACAAAAAACCCGGTTACAGCCTGGCAGGTGGGCATGGCAGCGGCATTCATTGGTGGTATCATCGAGGCATCCGGCAGCCTGATTGGCCCGTGGATCAAAAAGGTGACACCCAGGGCAGCCATGCTGGGCACGCTCGGCGGCATAGCAATCGTGTGGATTGCCACGGTCCCGTTTGCCGAAATATTCGAACACCCGGTGGTCGGTTTTGTTAGCCTGGCCATTGTGCTGGCAGGACTCGTAGCGCGTGTCAGACTGCCTTTTGGTATGCCCGCTGGGCTGGCTGCGATCATCGTGGGCTCTGCCATTGGATTCCTGACTGGTGATGCGTCTTTCGATGTCTCAGGCATAGGTCTGTACACGCCAGGCCTGGTGATTACCGACCTGTTTGCCGGCCTGCGCGCAATCATGCACAATGCCTGGATATTTACGATTATTTTGCCCATCGAGGTCTATAATTTCCTGGAAACCATGAATAACGTCGAGTCGGCCGATGCGGCGGGGGATTCGTACAGTGTTGGCTGGTGCCAGTTTGTGGACGGCCTGGGCACCATGACAGGCGCCTTATTCGGGAGTCCTTTTCCCACCACGGTCTATATCGGGCAACCAGCCTACAAGAAACTGGGAGCCAGGTGGGGCTACGCCCTGATGGTAGGCATGGAGTTCTTGTTACTCACGGTGTTTGGTGTTGTCACCATGCTGTACAAGTTGATACCAATGGCTGCGGTGGCCCCCATGTTGGTATTTGTGGGCATCATTATTCTGGCACAGGCATTCACGGCCAGTCCTGCATCTCATGCACCTGCGGCTGCTATCGCCATTGTCCCGCATATCGCAGATATACTGGGCAAGCAGGTACACGGGACCTTTGACACGGTGATGCATTTTTTGTCTGGTCACATCAGCCAGCCGCTGGCCTCTATTAAATTGACGCCCCACGGAAAACTGGCACATGCCCTGGTTGAGACTGCGGGGATACACTTTCCAGGGTACGCCCTGTTGTCCAGTGGTGCAATCGTGACAGGCCTGATTTGGGGGGCAGTCCTGGCATCCTTGATCGACAACAGGTTTGGCCGTGCAGGTCATTTTGCAACCGTGGGACTGGTCCTTGCAAGCACCGGTTTTATTCATGCCGACCGCATTGCCTTGTTACCGCACCCCAACCTGTCACTGGGTTACCTGGCAATGGCCGTGTTTTTGTACCTGCTGTACCTGTTCAGGCACACCCAAAAGAGGGTGCTGACTTGATAAAATCGATGGACTCGTAAAAAGTCCTATTTTGGTCATTTTGGCCTATCTAACCATTTGATTTTATTAGATGTTAGTTTGCTGGTTTTGATTTATTACGAGTCCATCTTTTTTGTATTTCAAGGGGGAATATGATCTTTGTGTCCAGCCCAAAATACCTGTCAAATTGGAGTACAAAGTACGCCGAAAGTGGTTCAGAAGAAGTTGAGCCAATTTGAGCGCAGGCGTAGGCAGTACGTCGAGCATCAAATTGGTATAATGACGCAGCAGATGGGCCGCTTGCGGCGTACGACTGCCGAATTTAGTCAGGCAATTTGGGTCAAGAGTCAGGACTTTTCTAAACAGATATAACCTGCTGTTCTTAGATGTAAAACCCTCGATTTTGCTTCTAAAGGCAGGCGAGGCCGAGGGTGTGTAAAGTCGTTTACACATACACAATTTGTCTTGTAATATAACACATTGAATTTACGCAATATTTATAGGTTGGGATTCCAAAAGCGTACCTATTGGAAACGAATCAAAATCCGCATCTCCACCCACATACTGTCACGGCCACTGCCTTCGTATTCTGGATAGACTGGTGCGTGGAATTCAGGGACCACAGCCCCCTGGGCGTTTCACTATACCTGCGTGTCCGTATCCTGCCTGCTACACCTTCCCTGCTCCTTTGTTTTTCGGGTAGACTGCCCCATCTCCCCTGGCCTGACCGGCCGGGGACAGCAGTCCGTGGGACGGGTGCCAGTTTAACGAGCCATTACCCACCCTTTGTCCCAGGCGCCCCGCTCTCTTTCTTCCGTGGCTCGCAGCCTTTTGGCCACGAACCACCGGGTTCGCCCCCTGCCCTGTCAAAGAACCCGCACTGCCCTGGACCCGTACCAGGCGCCTGATACGAGTCCAGCGGAATGCTTACCTATAACTATCGAATCAAGTCCAAATTTTTTTCACTTTTTTGAATAAATTTTTGATACCATGGAAATCTTCCTGGATGCTTGGCACAGGGTTATTGAAAAAGGTATGGGAATAAATCCATCCGAAAACCAACAAAAAATACTGATTTGTAAGGACGATTCAGACACAAAAAAGATTTTTCACGCGTTCGGATGAATCAACTTGTGGTCCAATGCTTTCGTTATCCCCGGGAACTTCACCGTTACTGCCACTGAAACTGCCGCGGTCAACGGCCACGGACATTTGGTACTCGTAACGATTTACACCAGAAGTCTGCATCATACCGAAATCCCCACCACTGCCACGGCCCACAGCCCATGAAAACACTCACGGTCCGGATTCCTGGTCATCATCCTGTTTTGGCAGGTGCTTGAGGCCCTTCAGCATTGGCCTGGCCAGGTCCATCTTGATTACCTTGCGCACTGGCATTATCGGTACTCGTGGCATGGTACGGATTGCCTGATGCTCGACAGCCTGTGAGGTTACTGGAGGGGCTCGGCGTATTGGTTGTGGCGGTGATGGTGCGGCTGCGGGCGGTTGTGCCTCGATGCGGTGCCACTTGGACGGTGCAGGCTGTTGACCTTTTATCCTGGTATCGCCCTTGTTCAATGCACCGGGCGGTGGGATCTGGATACCAGGTTTCTTGCCTGTGCCACCGAACAAACCGCCTGCCTTGGGTGGCACTGTTTCCTTGCGGTTCAAGTGAAAATAACTGATCTTCTGGTTGGTGCGCTTCGGAAAACACCTGGGATGACGCATGAGGCCGGTACAAATCAGCCCGTAGAAACCCCTGTACCAGGCACGTTTCCATTTTGGGTCCAGGGCCAACAGCGTGCGCAGCCCCTTGTTAGGCTGTTCCAGTTTGTTGTCAATCTTGGTTTTTTTGTCAAAAAAGGCGTTCATGATGTGAAACGCGATCTCCAGGTTCAGTTGTCCGTTCATCAGGCTGCCGCGCCTGGGGATTGTCACGGTGGACGTGGGGCTGGCCATCAGTTTCAAATCACGGCCATTTACAATCAGGCGGCTGATGTTAATCACGCGCTCCACGGATCGCATACCGCGATACTTGCGCAGTGCCTTCAGGTCAGCGCGCCTGCCAACCTCGATGCGGACGTTCAGCCTGCCCAGGTCAATGGACGTCAGTTTGAATTTGCCAAATCCGGGTATATTGATCGCGGGATTTAGCAGGCCGGTATGCACCAGTTCCATGTCCAATTGGCCCCTGCTCTGGTACAAGCCACCGCGTATCGCATACCTGAAATGTCCCTTGCCCTTTTTTATCGTGGCCATGAGCCTGCCCACCTTGACCGGGACCTTGTCCAACGGGAAATCCTTGATTTCATGGATCGTGACATCCAGGTCCGTGGCCGTTTTTTTGACATCCACCGGGCCGATGTGTCCATTGCCTGCACGGGCCTCCAAACTGATGTGTGGCTTGCCGGCGGCCAGGGAAAACAACCCGGCGCTGGCGTCCAGGCGATCGAAGTGCATGCGGAAATCCCCTTGCCTGGTGCCGACCTCCACGTCCTGCAACGACAGCCCTGCTATACCGGACAAGGATGCATCCCCGAGTTTCAGGTGTATTCCGGCGCGATCTGCCTGTTGTTCCAACAAATCCGCGATTACGGTAGCAGGAAATGACACCCTGAACCCCACCACGAACACCACGAGGGCCAACAGCACGTAGCCGCTGATCCTGCCGACCATGGTCAACTTCTGTTGTACTGCCTTGTTCATGTCGTCACCTGTTCAACTACGTCCGTACCGTAACGTGATACCCGATCATTGCGCCTCCGACGGCAACTGCAACGTGGCCACGGTGATCGAGGCCCTCACGTGCGCCATGTTATTGAAACGCCTGGTCATCTCCACTTTGGATACCCACATCAGTTTGTCCGAATGTTCGATCTTGTCCAGGTATTCCAGCAGGGCCTTTACAGGTACCTCGCGGAATCTTGCAGTCTGCTCAATGCGTACCAGGTCGGGCTTGGCATGCTTTTTTGCGCGTTTCGAGCGGGGCCGCAAAAACACAGGTGTCGTCACGGTCTGACCCTCGAAGGATATGATGTCAGCCAGCCTGTTACCTGTTGCACCCCTGATGTCGCCCTGGTACTCGATGGTCTTGGCGATCTCATTCAGGGGGATCCGGATGGACGCCATGGTGTTGGCCTTGACCTGGTCCATGAGCGCCTTGTATTCCTGTTTGGATTTCAGGTACTTAGGTGCCATTTTACGGATTTCTTCCACCTTGGTTTCCAATTGTTTTTTGTCCATTTTCAGGTCGGAAAATACACCGCCCACCAGCAACTGGTAAATCACCACCAGGATCACCAGAAAACCGCCAATCAACACCCCGAATAAGACTTTTTCACGCTGTGATAAACGGTCGAGCGCACCTGTAATGTCCCACGATACCTGTTTCATTTTTTCTGCCCCTTGCTTTTGCCTTTCTGCTTCTCCGGTTTCTGCCTCAAAGTGAACCTCAGGGAAAAGCGCTGCCAGCCCTCGTGCCTGCGGAAACTAATCCTTTCCGTGGTTTCGGTGGTTACATCCGCGATACAATCGTCCTTTCGCAGCCCCTCGATGAACTGCTCCATGGTCTCGATAGTATCGGACTGGCACCTGACATATCCCTGGGTCTCGTCCATGCGCAGGGATTCGATCTCTATTGCAAAGGGTATTCCCTGGTCACTACCTATCTGTATGGAGTCCTGCGATGCCATGCCCGCATCAACTATGCCCTGGAATACCTTGCCCATAACCTTGTGAACCGGGCACCTTGGCATGACGTTCAGTTTGTATGAAATCTGGTGTTTCATCATACCAAGCACCTTGTCCGGGTCCTCATATTCCTTGTCCAGCAGGGCCTTGGACAACTGCCTGACCTGGGCAACTTCTGCATCGTAGCGCATTTTCAGCGTGTTGTAATGCAGGTAGGAGCGCACACCGAGCAACACGAAAAAGGTAAGCGCAGTGGCCACAACCAGTTTCAGCTTACCTTTCAGAAGACTGTATTGTGCCGCGGATGCAAAACCGCCCTTGCGCAGGTTTACCGTATCACGCAGGGACATGACCTCAGGGAATGCCGCCAGCAGCATGGCACGCATAACTGATTGCGACTCGGGCACCTCCTCAACACCCGCAAAGAACTCCATGTCATCCGGTCGCAATACGGTGGCATGCACCCCAACGGTTTGTGCCACCGCATCACGCATCGGCTCGCCAGCATCACCCATCAGGTATATGCCGTCCAGGTTGTGGCCCGTAAAGTCAGACACAGCCGCAGCAAACAGCATCACCTCGCGCAGTAGTTCCGATGACGGTTCCTGGTCGGTTTCATGTGCCTGCTCCAGTTCAACCACCCTCACGTTTACCATCACGTGGTCCCGAAACAAGGCCATCTCCATGTGATTGCCCTCGACCAGCACGGCCATGTTCGTGCCTTGCAGTTGCATGGTACGGCCGATTACAGCGGTCTCGAAGCCCTCCGGGATCACCACGGCAGGGTCAAGCCCCTCTTGCGCCGCAGCCTCCAGGAAATCCGCGACCCCCTTTTTTGCCGCTGCAGCCGCCAACACACGCATACCCTTGCCCTTGTATTCCAGGACGTGATAATCCACCAGCAACTGGTCCACGGGCACGGGAATGGCGTCCATCATCTGGAAGGGCAGCGCGGCATTGACCCGCCTGGGTTCCCGAAATGGCAGTTCCATGGTCTCGTACATCACCTTGTGGCCCGGAAACGCCACCACAATCGTATCAGCGGGGGTGATTTTGCCGATCGGCGATCGCTCGATCGCCTGGGCCACCGTAAGTCGAGAGCCGTCCTCTGTCTCACGGGCCAGACTGTACAAACCGGTTAGTTCGAAACGCCTGAAAGACGCCTCCACCACGCCCACGTTCACCCGTTCATCATTCCAGGTTATGCCTAATCTCCTGTGCGCCATATCACTCCTGCGTGCTGGAACCGTACTCGCGCCAGTACAGGTAATTGTCGCCCAACGTGTCTATCACTGTTTCCATGGTATAACCGGTGCCGTGCACCCATCCAGTGGCCTTTATGCGCAGTACCCTGCTGCTGGTCCCTATCTGGGACAAAAGCCTGCGTCCGTCGATCGGCAACATCTGGTTTAGCGGTTCGGGCAGACTCTTGAGCAGGTTCACGAAGGCCCGGGGATTGGCAAAAGGTGGCATGTACAGTGCCTTTTTGATCTGCCGGCACATTTCTATGAGACCCACGGCCACATCCACGGGGGACCCAGCCATGCCCATGGCCCCTGGTCCCGGTCCCACGCCCGTGCCCGCACCGTACCCGCAAGCCACGGCAGGGTCCACACCGGACAGTGAATTGCATATCAACGCCTTCAGCAGCAACGGGTCCGCCTCGTTCACATTTACCTTGTCCGTCTTGTACACGGTAATGGCCTTCGACAATTTGCAATAGACCTCGTCCGTCATACCGTCCACCAGGTGCAGTTCGGACACGGAATCGAACTTGGCGTTCTTGACCTTGTAGCCGTACTTGTCATACGGCACGTTTTCCCCTGCGCCCGTGCCCTCGGTGATCTTCCCGTTCGAGTCAATGTCCGTCTTGTTATCGTCCGCATCCACCCAGTCGATGATGTTGGCAATCAAGTCCGTGCTGTTGCGGTCCTCGACCCCGTAACCCGGTATGTCAGCGGCCTGCAGCAGCGCCAGCATCTTCAACAGCAAATTGTGCCTGTCCGTGGGACGCAGGACCTTTGTCACGTTTACCTTGGAATCCTCGGGTGTGACCACCACCTTGAATCCGCCCTCGGACACACCGACCCCTTTCTGGTCCTTCAGTTGCAGCACGGGCACTCCGGCAAATGCCAGTTGCCCCGTGCTGAACACCTCCACGAATTTCGATGCAAAAGGCCACACCTCGACCCTGATGTGTGCACCTCCCATACCCATGACGCCCAGGATCTGCTGCACGAATTTCTGGCTGGTGATCACCAGCCTCGCAATCTCCATGGCCGAACGCGCATGAAAATACGCCTGAACCTGGCGTTCCAGGTTTTTTGCGGTCCTCACATCCACGTAGGCCCGGTATGACAACTCGGACGAAAAGGCGGCCAGTATAGCCAGGGAGGTCAGCACGATAATCAACGCCACGCCCCGTTTTGCCTTGCGCACCTGCCGGTTGGACCTTTTTTGCATGTCAGGTCTCAAAAAATCGCCTCCAAAAACCTTAAAAATTCAATGGATACAGCATGTGTATCCTCGCCTGTGTCTCGAACGGATACTCGTTCCCATCGTCATCCGTCAGCACCAGCCTGATGTACACCCTGGGCGGCAGTTTAAAGCGCTTTAATGCCTTTTCCTTGGCCATCTGCACGAGCCTGCCCGTACCCACTGCCGCAGGTCCCGTCAGGTTGCCCCCGACCCCTGATTTCAAGGCATCCTCCATGTCCACCTGCCACTCGTCCTTCCATTCCTCCTGCTTGCTATCCCAGTACTTCAATTTAAATTCCTTGACGTTCGTTGCAACCACAGCCACGCGTCCACCCTTGTCCGGGTCCATGTCGATGATCGGTTTTTCACGCCTCACCAGGTCCATACCCTCGCCATCGCCCTGTTGCAGGTAGTACTCCACCACGCCCTCGTCCGATTCCTTGGCCTCTGACACCAGGCGCTCGTGTCCCAGGTACGTAAACAGGATGTGGTCCGATTCACCCTCGAACAGGGTCTTGGACTGGGGGTCCCTGATGTTCATGTGATTGCTGACAAACGCACAGGCCAGGTCCCTGGTCAGCCACCGCAGCGCCACGACCGCGGTATGATGGCGTTCCTCGATTCGGTCCATCCTGGCGCTCGCTTTTGCGCTGAGTGTAAACACGCTGAATATGATTATGCTCATCAGGCCCAGGATCCCCAGGGCCACCAGCATCTCCAGCAATGTAAATCCCTGCTCGCGCCTATTTTGCATGGACACCGCCTTTGCCCCCCATCAACCTCGGTGCCGAGGACGTAGGACCTTGCTGCTGCATCATTTCCTGGCCCGCTTCCTGCATCTCCTGCATCTCTTTCAGGCGTTGCACCTCCTCCTCGGGCAGGGAAACGATGAACGTTTCAACGGTCAGGGTCTTGCCCTCCTTGGGGCCTTCCTTCCACTCCAGGTGCACGGTCAGTTTCCTGACCCGTTCGCCGATCTTCTGCACCACCATGGGCAGAAAATTCATCATCGCGCCCAGGCCCAGCACAATGGCGTTCATGTTAACGCCGCACAAGGCCATGATCTGAGGCCCCTGCGGACCAAACAAGGGTGCCAGCAAGGCCAACTTTGACAGGTTCGCATGCTGCAACTGGTCCTGGATCGATTTTTTTGTTTCCTTTGTACTTTGGGTCGGGTTTTCCTGTTGATTTTTTCCCTGGCCTGCCTGGGGAATATTCAGGTTTTCTACGGACAGCGGACCCGTAGTGCCTGCACCTGCACCAGGGGCACCCTGCATACCCATCTGGCCTTGCAGCGTATCCATCAGCGACTGGGTGCCTGCCTTGGCCAGCGCACTAATCGCATCTGGCGTAAGTTCGATCGCATCCAGGTCATAGTGGCACTCGAAGTCGTCCTGCATGTCGGGCGGCAGTTCGCACTCCCTGCCCTCCAGCGAATTCGTTGGGAAGCCTTTGCTTTCGTAATACGACTGGATGTCCTCCACCACGCCTTCCAGCAGGAAGGACGCCTCGATCATTCGATTCGTGGCCGCGAGCTGCAGCATGCTGGTGTTGTTTGCAAAGGTGATCGCACCCAGGCCCATGGCCAGGATCGCCAGTGCGACCATCACCTCCAGCAGTGTAAAGCCCGATTCAGCGCGCTTTCGCAAATTCGTCCTCCCCTAATTTTTCCTTGTTGACCTCCGCGGTGCCCCTCAGCGGCAGGGTTTCTATCGTATAAACGTCATCGCCCTTTGCCAGGTAAATAAAGGCATGCTCCACGTAACCGTTCGGGAAAAAATGTATCCTCACGATGCCGCTGTCCTCCAGTCCGTCGAAGTGCTCGCACAACACGCCGTCGAAACGCAGCCCCTCGGGCAGTTTCGTTTGTTTCAACAGCAGGTCCTTGGAATGCCCGAACCCCTTGTTGCGGACCTCAGGTCCCTCTTCCTCGTTGTCCGTATCGCCCGGCAACGCCTTTTGTTTCGAAAGTTCGTTGTATTTCGGTGAATTATCCGCCTCCTTCTTCTGTTCCTCGTTTGCCATCAAGTACTTATGACACGGGTCAGAGGTGTTCTGAACCTCTCCCCAGTATCTGCCCTTGTCCAGGTCTATGGTCAGTGAGTACACGTGGTTCGTCAGTACCGCCTTTTCGTACAAATACCGCACCATGGCCTTCATGCGCCTGGACTGGGTACTCAGATTCGCCCACCGGATACTGGATATGCCCACGGACAGCAGTGTACCGGCCATGGTCATGATCAGTATCACAACCAGCAGTTCCAGCAGGGTAAACCCGGCATTTCCCGGCCTGCCATTACTGCGTCTTGTAGCAGATGTCGTCTTCCGTGCCTTCACGTTTGTCCGGTCCATTCGAGCAAAGGGTAAAATCCGAATCCCCGCTGGGGTTCGAATTGTACTGGAACTCCCGGCCCCATGGGTCTTTCAACTGTTTTGGCTTGACCAGCGAGTCCTTGCCCTTGGTCAGGTCATCCAGGCTGGACGGATAGTCGTTTTCGTCCAGGTAGTACTGGTTCAAGGCCTGTGCCAGCGTGTTCAACTGGATCTTGCAAGTCTTGACCTTGGCCTTTTTCATATAGGCCATCACCGACACACTCACGGCAGTGGCCAGCATGCCGATGATTGCGATCACCACCATGATTTCCAGGAGCGTGAAGCCCCTTGCCGCGCCCTTCAGGGTCGCCTTGGCCGTTTGACGTACACGTTGTTCCATAATGCCTCCTTTACATGGTCACGGCCTGCCCCATCTTCAGCATAGGCATCAGCAGGGCAAAGACCATAAAACCAACGATTATACCCATGGTCACGATCATCACCGGCTCCAGGACCGATGTCAGGGTACTTATCTTGTTTTCCACCTCGGATTCATACGCCTGGGCCACACTGCCCAGCATTTGCTCCAGTTCGCCGGTGCGCTCACCGATTGCGATCATGTGGACCACCATGGCCGGGAAATGGCCCGACTGGCGCAGCGGCCCCGCAATGCTGTTACCCTCGCGCACCTCGTCCTTTGTCTTGTCGATCACGTCGGCCAGCACCGCGTTGTTCACGATGGCCTTCACGATGTCCAGGGCCGGCAGGATCTGGACCCCGCTTTGCAGCAGCGTGGCCAGGGTACGCGCAAACCTGGACACCGCCACCAGCCGTACGATCCTGCCGAACACCGGCAGTTTCAGTTTGAAGGCGTCGTACTTCAGCCGGCCCGCATCCGTTACCTTCCACCGGTTGAACAGGATGTACCCGACCACCAGCAGCGGCAGGATGATGTACCAGGTCGATGTGAAAATATCGGTAACAAATATGAGTGCCTGTGTGATTGCAGGCAGTTCCACGCCTGCCTCCTTGAACATGCCGGTTATCTTCGGGATGAAGAACAGCATCATCCCGGATATGATCAGGACTGCCACGGTCAGCATCAAGGACGGATAGATCATGGCCGCAATCACCTTGGAGCGCAATTGTACCTGTGATTCCGTAAATTCGGCCAGGCGTTCAAACACAAGGTCCAGGGTACCGCTGGCCTCGCCCACGCGCACCATGTTCACGTGCAGGGCAGGAAAGACCTTCGGGTGTTCCTCCATGGCCTCGGCCAGGCTCTTGCCCTCGTTGACCCTGGTCCTCACCGTGGTCAGGACCTTTTTCATGGACGGCTTTTCCTGCTGGTCCACCAGGGCCTGCAATGCCTCTCCCATGGATATGCCGGCCCTCAACAACACGGCCATCTGGCGGTCCATCACCGCAATGTCCATCAGTTTCACCCGGTCCAGCAGGTCACTCAGGTTGACCTCCTTGGATAACAGTCCGCCCTCCTCCTTGGATGCGCCTGCAACCCTGCCGGAGCCGCCCTGGACCGTTTCCTTGTAACCTGTCAAAAAGA
Source organism: Deltaproteobacteria bacterium (assembly GCA_015493765.1). Classification (GTDB taxonomy): domain Bacteria; phylum Myxococcota_A; class UBA9042; order DTJE01; family S145-11; genus S145-11. The sequence goes on along the minus strand of WGCQ01000022.1, from coordinate 6,034 downwards.
TCTGTTGCTTTGCCAGTTTGGCCTTAAGGTCCACCGGTCCGTCCGCCTCGATCACGCCACTGACGTCCCGGCCCTTGCTGTTCAGGCCCTTGTATTCAAACATGCTCATGACTCATCCCCTTGGGTCACGCGCATGACCTCCTCCGCGGTGGTTATGCCCTGCCTGAATTTTTCGAGCCCGTCCATGCGCAGCGTATGCATCCCTTTTTTGATCGCCTCGTGTTTGATCGTGGACGCATCGGCCCGCTGCATGATCAGTTCCCGGATCTTGTCATCCACCATCAGGATCTCGTAGATCGCCACGCGGCCTGCATACCCCGTGCCCAGGCACTCCTCGCACCCCTTGGACTTGAAAAACGTATCACCGGGCCGCGGGTCCGTCAGCCCCAGTGACCGCAGTTCCTCCTGGCTGGGTCGGTAGGGTGACCGGCACACCGGACACACCCTGCGTACCAGGCGCTGGGCAATCACGGACAGGATCGACGACGCGATCAAAAACGGCTCCACGCCCATGTCGGTCAACCGGGTAAATGCGCTGGCCGAGTCGTTCGTATGCAGCGTAGAAAACACGAGGTGGCCGGTCAGGGAGGCCTGGATTGCGATCTCGGCGGTCTCCTTGTCACGGATTTCCCCCACCAGGATCACGTCCGGGTCCTGGCGCAGCGAGGCACGCAGCCCGCTGGCAAACGTAAAATTCGTTTTCGTATTCACCTGCATCTGGCCAATCCCGTTCAACTGGTATTCCACCGGGTCCTCGATCGTGAGGATGTTCTTGTCCGGTGTGTTGATCTGGGTCAGGGCCGCATACAAGGTGGTCGTCTTGCCGCTGCCTGTAGGCCCGGTGACCAGTACGATGCCGTGAGGACGGTGAATCATCTCGTTTACCACCTCCAGGTCCCGGCCCTGCAGGCCCAACTGCTCCAGGTCCAGCACGGTGGATGCCTTGTCCAGGATACGCATGACCAGGCGCTCGCCGAAGCTGGTGGGCACGGTAGACAGGCGGATGTCGATTTCCTTGCCTGCCACCACCCGACGGATACGTCCGTCCTGGGGCAGGCGTTTTTCCGCGATGTTGAGGTTGCCCATGATCTTGATACGGGAGGCAATGGAGGCATGCAGCCGTTTGGGCAGCCTCAGTATCTCGTGCAGCACCCCGTCCTTGCGAAACCGGACCACCACGTCCTGTTCGAAGGGCTCCACGTGGATGTCCGAGGCATGTTCCTTGACCGCCTGGATCAGGACCTGGTTTACCAGCCTGATCACCGGTGCCTCGTCCATCATCTCCAGCACGTCCTTGGTGGTTTCCTCGATCTCCCTGGACAGGCTGCCCAGGTCCTCGTCCTGCAACACCTCGCCCGCCGTGCCTTCCAGGCCGCTGATACGGTCATAGACCTGGTTGATCGCGTCGATGATCTTCTGTCCCGGGGCCAGCACCGGCTCCACGCGGCGGTCCATCATCACGGCCAGGTGGTCCAGGGGGGTCGTGTTCAACGGGTCTGCCACGGCCACCACCAGTTTTTCGTCCTGCAAGTACAAGGGCAGCAGTTTGTTTTGCTTGGCAAAGGCAATGGGCAGTTCCCTGACCAGCTCCACGTCCACGTCATCCACGGGCAACTCGTCCATGACCGGGATGTCCAGGATCACGCTCAGGGTCTTCAAAAACCGGGATTCCTCCATCACCTGTTCACGGATCAATATCTCGGTCAGCCTGCCCTCGCCTGCGGCTTGCTTTTCCTTGGCCTCCTTTAACTGCTCCTCGGTCACCAGTTGGTGTTCCAGCATGATCCGTTCGATCAATGCCTGGCTGGCTGTACTTTTTGCCTCTTGAGCCCCGGTACTCATTTTTTATCCTTGTTTTTCAAAGGGTTATAGTCCAGGTCATGGGTCTCCGGCGGCCCCACTATATCCACGTCCCTGGCCCTGGTTTCCTCCTGCAATTTTTCCGCCTGCTTGGCACGTTCGATCTCCAGGTTGATCTGTTCCAGCAGGCCGGTTTTCTTGCGGTAATCCAGTCCGGTGGTATAGAATTTTTCCTTGGTTGACATGTAGCGGGCAAATTCCCTCATCTCCTCCTGTTTCTTTTCGTATATCCTGCGCAGGTCCGAGGGGTCATTTATAATATAAGGTATAATCACCATCATAAGGTTGCGCTTTTCCTTGGTCACCACGGTCTTGCGGAACAGTGCGCCGAATACGGGTATGTCGCCCAGTACGGGCACCTTTTCCACGCCCTTGGTTTCCACGTCCCGGATCAGGCCGCCGATCACCACGGGCTGCTGGTCCTTCACAACCACGGTGTTGGTGACCTTGCGCTTGCTGGTGGTGGGTCCCAAAAACGGGTCCATGCTCTCCACGTCCTCCACGTTTTCATCGATCTTCAGGCGCACGTAATTGGATTCGCTGATCTGGGGCGTGATCTTCAGCGACAGGTCCACGTCCAGGCGCTGCACGTAGCCCACGCCGCCATAGCCGCCATAACCACCCAGCATGCCCAGCGAGGACAAGGCCGTACTGGCCAGGTTGGACGTAGTCCCCGTGGTGCCTGTGACACCGGTCCGGCCCAGCAGGCTGGAACCTATGCCGCCATATCCGCCGTATCCCCCCAGCAGGCCGCCCAGGCCGCCGTAACTGGTCGCCTGGTAGGGTATCTGCTTGCCCACCACGATCTCGGCCTCCTGGTTGTCCATGGTCAGGATGTGGGGCGTGGACAGGATGTTGACCCTGGACGAATGTGACAGGGCCTGCAGTATGAAGCCGTAGGTCGGGATCGCCATGACCGTGGATGTCTGGGTGCCACCGGTGGAGCCGGTTGACACATCCAACAGCGGTCCCTGCATACCCAGGGCCACGCCACCTTTTTGCAGTTGCTTCATGTCCAGGGACGACATGCCCAGGCCGCCCATGCCCATCAAAAACGGTACGTCGTGGCCCCCCAGGTTGAAGACCTTGCCGCCGCTGCCGGACAGGCCGAAGTGGTTGCTCTTGTTCGAACTGATTTCCAGGATCATCGCCTCTACGTACACCTGCTTGCGCCGCACATCCAGGCGTTCGATCACCTTTTTCACGGCCAGGAAGTCCTTTAACGAACTCTCGATGATCAATGAATTCGTGGGTTTGTATGCGGTGATTTTTACCTCGCCTTCGAACAAGGACGCTGCGGACCCGGCCCTTCGCCTGCCACGCCTGCGCCTGGACGTGTGCCTGCCCGTGAGCCCGCTCAGTGCATTGGCCACGTCCTCCGCGTCCGCGTTTTCCAGGTAATACACGTGGATCTGGCCTTCGCCCTCCACGGGCACGTCCAGTTTCCTCAGTAGCTTGTCAATTTTCATGTACATGCTGGGCGTTGCCACCACGATCAACTGGTTCGTCCTCTCGTCGGCCATTACCGAGGTCAGTTCACCTCCTGCGCCGACGATGCCACCACCTGCAACACCTCGCCGGCCCCTGGTGATTATCCTCGTCCTCCGGCTGCGTCCCTTTTTACCGAACAACTCCTGGATCGTCTTTACCAGGTCACCAGCATCCGCGTACTGTACCGGCCTGACCCATATCTTTTCCTTGCCCGTGGGCACATCCAGTTGCTGGATGAACTCACCCAGCCTGCGCACGTTGCTGGCCAAGTCCGTGACGATCAGCGTATTCGTGGGCTCGTAAACCAGGATTTCACCCACCTGGGTCTTGAAATTTTCCAACACCTTGTCCAGGTCCGCGGCATCCACGTGCTTGGGCTGGAATATGTGTGTCACGATCCGGTCCTCGTTAGGCACCTTGCCTTTCACCAGTGGATACGCCTGTCTGGTTCGGCCCAGTTGCACGACCTCCCAGAACTTGCCCTTGGGGATCACGGTCATGTTGTTTACGTGCAATGCACTCAGGAATGCCTTGTACGCCTCGTACACCGTAACCGCCCCGGTGGACAGGATCGTGATCTGCTTGCCCCGCTTGATCGATGCCCCCTGCCCCCCGATGATAAAATTGCGTTGGGTGATGCACGCAATGAACTTCAGGACGTCGTACAGCGGCGCATCCTCGAAATCGATGTTTACTTTTGCATTCAGTGGCAGGGCACGACACTTCACATCCTTTTCAAAATTTGTTTTAAACGTGACCACGTCCGGGGGAACACCCTGATTGGCAGTTTTGGTGGCATTTGGGCTCTTGGCCTTTACTTTCAAAGCCTTTTGTTGTTTTTGTTTGCCGATGTCCGGCGGTTTTGCCTGACCCACATTGGTCTTTATCACTATCGGATGTACCTTGGCGCCCTGTGTTTTACCCTTTTTCGCATATACAACGCCAGAAGTCAGCAAAAATCCAATGATCAGCGATGACAACAGGAGTTTTTTCATACTATTTTACCTTGTAATTCATGGTGATCTTTTTTCCGTACCTGGTGAGGTCCAATGATATGGACGAACTGCTTTGCAACTGGTTGAACAGTTCCAAGGCCTTGTTTGGGGAATTCAGGTCCATGCCGTTGACCCGTTGGATCACGTCGCCGGAGCGGATCCCTAAGGCCGCATAGAGGCTGTTGGGCCTGACGCCGACCAGTCTGAACCCTTCGTAGTGCCCGTTACGGTAGTTCGGAATGATCCGGGCCTGCATGCCCAATGCGGACAGGTTTTGCAGGTTTTGCATCAACATGTCTCGGTCAACCTGGTATTCATAAGGCCCCACCTTGCGTACCCATTTGCTATAACTCTTTCGCATGTAAGAAGGCACCGGGCCTCTGTGTCTGAAACGACGGGCGAACCGGTTTGGCCTGCGAGTGTTGGCATTATCCTTCTTTGCCCACAGCCTTACTATGTAGTCCTGCTTGTTTCTGGTGACCACGATATACCGTGGTGCAATGTGTTTCACCGTGGCAGCCCCATTCATGATGGACACGCCCTCTCTCACCAGTTTTGTGTCCGCACCAAACCGTATGGTTGCAAGGGACCAGGCAGGATTCGGCGAGTATAACACACCCAGAAGTTTTACACCCAGGTCAGCCGCATCAGCAGGGCCGGCTTGATCCGGACCCGTGTCGTCATCCTTTGTCTGGTCCTGGTCATCCGCGGTTTTCGGGTGGTCCGCATTGAACGGATTGCGATCGTTCAGTATGCTGAGCATGTCGGCACCCATAACCTTACCTGTATGAACCACAGGCATTCTGAAATGTACCGGTGGAACCTTTTGTTCCCTGGTCAGTACGCCAGCAGTGACTTCCGCCGCCACTGCACCAGCCATCCATGCGATCAAACCAATGGCAAACACGTTGATCAACCACAGGTTTTTTTTCAAAAAATCTCTTACCATTAGCCTCAACAGCCTTACATCAGGTATCTTATACCAGCACCACCCGGTTATATCATTTTGTATCCAGGCTGGCCCAAACAACGCCATGGAGATGATATGCAATTTTTGGACCATAACGCCTGTGTTTCCAAGTCTGCACTAAACAAAGGGTTTTATGTTGCCAGGGATGCCCAAACTGCACCGTGGAGTGACAAATTGACACTCTGTTTTGACTGGACATGCCACCACGACCGTTGGCCGTGTCCGTGTCCGTGGCCGTGGCCGTTGACCGAGGCCGTTGGCCGTGGCCGTGACCGTCTGGTTAGTGGTGGTAGCGGAAGCCGTGGAGCGCAGGCGACCTCGCCTGCCTTTGGTTGACCGTGACGGTGTTTCAGACCTCCTGGGGTGTGTCTAAAAAATCAAAAAAGTAGTCCCTCTTGCCGCGATTGCAAGGGCAGGCCGCTGCGCGGTTGCTTTGCAACCCTTGTCAATCGCTGCAAATCGGGACTTTGGAGACCTCAACTTTGACACACCTTCAGGAGGTCTTTATGAAACACAAATCCTCGAAATTTCAGGCACTCGCGGTCGCAACCCGGGCGGCCACGGTCTGCATCGAACTGGCAAATCACGTGCAAGCCCCCTTTGGCGTCGTGGTTTCGCAACTGCAACGTGCCGCATTGTCGATCCCGTTGAACCTGACGGAAGGCGCAGGCAGGCAGGGCAAGGCCAGGCGAAATTTCTATCGCATTGCCTACGGTTC
>WGCQ01000021.1 GCA_015493765.1 Deltaproteobacteria bacterium | reverse complement strand
GGCTCGTTATCCAGGCCGTGGGCCTGGACAAGGCGTTGCAAACGGTCCGTCTCCTTGCATTCTGCACAAGTTTTCTGCAACCTTTATCTTCAAATTTGACCGGTAATTTGGGCTTTGGGTGCCTCATGCCTTGATTTTGTTTCCGGTTTTTGATAAACTAAATCGGCTTTGAAAAACGGAGGAAATATGCGAATCCATCGTGGCATGATACTAAGTTTAGTGTTGGGAATCTATGCATGCGGGGGGGGATCAAACACCTTGAGTACCCTGGATGCCAACATGGATATTCATCTCGCAAATGAACTTGGAAATAATGCCGACCAGTTTGTGGGGGAAACCCAGACAGGTAAGGTACTGCAATTCGTGCAGGACACGGGTGACGACAACCAGCCGTGCAAAGGGACTTCGACCTGTACGATCGATATGCCATACAATGGCTCGCGTGACCTTAAAGTCCAGTACCTGGAAAATGGTTCCGGCGTGGGAAACAAGACCATCACTTATAAAATAGAAAAGGATACCTTGAAAATCGGTGCGCTGGAAGCGGCTATGGCATTTACGGATACCAGCGGTATTGCCAGCCAGACACTCCACGTGGAATCCAAGATAGGGACATTCGATGTAAAGGTGTGCGTAAAGGATGACAGTAGCGTGCCATGTCTGACGTTCAACGTCAGCGTATCGGCCAAGGGTGTGATACCCCTGACCACCGGCTTCAAGTTCAGCCAGTACAATGGCCCCTACAAGCAGCAGTTGGCGTTTGCAAAATTCTATATCTTCAAACAGGACAAAAACGGGGTCCCGAAATGCGGTACGGACATAAAAAGCATTGAACACCTGCCACAGGCTACGATCAGCAGCGGCCAGGTAAACATTAGCCAGACCGCGCAATTTGCACAGCTGCCCGGCCTGAAGGAGGAGAAGCAGCAGATGTACACCGTGGTGGGTGCCGCATTGGACAACAACGGCCACACCAAGGGCTGGGGCTGTGACGATACCCAGGGCAAGGTTGTATGGGGACAGCCTACCCAGGTTATGCTGAACCTGAAGGACATCCACCCCAAACTCGCAGGGACCTACGATGTAAGGTCGTATTTCGACCTGGTCAGCGGCCTGCCGCCGAAGGTTGCGAAGGTTGTCAACGCGATCGTGGGCTTCTTCCAGGACCCCAGCGGCGAGGTGATGCTGCTGATATGCGACCTGGGCGGTAACAACAACCAGATGAGCAAGTTCTGCGGCTACCTGTTTAACGACCCCGGCAATCCCGACTTGAAGGACAAGACCGCTGTGGGTGAGGCCGTATCCAAGGTATTGAACGTGTTCCTCGTTGCAATGCTCGAAAAATATTGCCCGGACAAGAAGCACCCGGAGACATGCAAGAACGTGTTCATGGTGGGCAAGGACGTGTCCAACATGCTGAAGACCTTCAGGCTGGATATGAAACTGACCGTGAATGCCGAGCCGGATGATACGGGCAAGATGCCGGCCAATTCCATGACCGAGGACTGGAACACGGTGTATTTCCGCTGGACATTCGGCCAGGACTGCGACCCGATGGACGAGTCGTGCGGCCAGCAGCATTTCGACCTGTCCTCCGTGACCGGTGTGTCCGGTGCCATCAGCGCCACGTACGCGGGCACCATGCACTGGGCACAGAAGGTCGGCGACCATGACGCCCTCGAGATACCGATGCATCCGTTGAACATCAAGTACGGTGCCCTGGTTGACTTTGCCCTTGAAAAAATCGTCCTGCCCGCAGTGTTCGGGAACGGTGATGACGGTCTGCCCGCAGTGGACAGTTGGGAGGCCCTGGTAGGGTCCCTGTTCGGCGGCAAGGAATGCCTGCAGGACAACAATTGTTGCGAGGTATTTGCCAAGGATAAACTGTCTGACCAGTCACAGATTGTCCAGGACCTGGCCAAAGGCGCCTGTGATGCCTTCCTGCAAACCGCTCCTGCCTACCTCAGAAAAATGCTGACCGGTCTTGACGCCGATACCGGGGCCTTACAAATCGGCACAAAGACACCGGTGATGTTGTTCGATAAGAATGGTGACATGCAGTTCGATACGATCGGCGATAAACAATCCAATCAACCGGGTGAATGGAATGCAATACTCAAGGTCGGCGGGATCGATTACTCACCGGACGCAACATTCTACGGTACCAGGGAATAATCGTACCAGTTCCATACGTTTCAAGGAACCTGTTCATTTAGGGATTATAAACAACCCCCTATCCCTGCAAAATCACCAGAATCCTGGCTACCTGAAACGCCTGGGCGAAATGGTTGAGTTGAGACACTCCATCAGGACCGAGGGCACAGGCGAGGTGCGGGCGGCGCTGGTGGAACTGCTGCAGAAGCGCAGGGTGAACGTGCTGGGCGTCAATGGGGGCGACGGTACATTGCACGGGGTGTTGAATGCGCTGGTGGAATTGCTGAATGAGGGTGTATTGCATGAACACGATATACCGTTGCTTATGCCTTTAAACGGAGGGACCTACAACATCGCCAGCAGGGCCATGGGTACAAAGGGTAATCCAGTGGCCACTACCATGGAGTTCAAGAAGCGTTACGAAGGCGGAATCATCGATGACATCAAGGTGGAACAACTGCCCATACTGGAACTTGAGCAATCCGATGGCGTGAGTATCCATGGCATGGTGTTCGGCAGTGAGGTGGTATCCAATGCCCTGGAATTGTGTGCGGATTTAGGGTCCGGCTATGTTGGCCTGGCAAAATTGTTGTTAAACGGTGTAACTGGCGTCATGCTGAATACCGGATTCATACGGCAAAACCAGTGGCGCTTTTACCCGGAACGGGGCACGGTAATCGTGGACGGGCAACAAATTGATGCCTCTGCGGTGACCATTTCCACGGTGGACCTGACCTTGATAAAGGGCCTGATCCACTCGCTAAAGGCCACCAGGGGTCGTAAACACTTTCATGCCAAGGTGATCACGTCCAAAACCCCGGCCCAAATGGTCCGTCTGTTGCCAAAATTGCTGTGGGAACTGCCGGATAAACAGGTGCTGGATTTTCCCAGGGCCAGGGAGGTGGTTACGTGGGGTTCATTCACCATGGACGGCGAATTGTATAAGCACCACGGACGCCTGGTCATACGGCCTTCAGGCAGGTCGTTCGAACTGGTTACATTCAGGTGAAAGACGCCGCAAAACTAATCGAAACGCACCTGAAATACAAGGATTTCAGGGCGGCCTACGCCATATGCGAACGCCTGGTTGAAAATGGTTACGATGCCTTCCTGGTTGGCGGCTGCGTCAGGGACATGTTGATGGGTGTAAGGCCCAAGGACTATGACATAACCACGTCGGCACTGCCCCAACAGGTGATGGCGTTATTCCCGAAGTCCTTGGCGGTCGGCGTCCAGTTCGGCGTGGTCAAGGTGAGGATGTACGGCTACCTGTTCGAGGTGGCCACGTTTAGAGGCGAAGCCGGCTATTACGACGGCAGGCACCCCGGGCGGGTGTGGTTCAGTACGCTTGAACAGGACTTGCTGCGCAGGGATTTCACCATGAACGCGCTGGTCATGGACCCGTTGAAGCAACAGGTCATCGACAAGGTGGGCGGCATGGACGCGATTGCCCAAGGCGTCATCCGGGCCATAGGCGACCCCGGCGAACGTTTCCGGGAGGACAAACTGCGGATGCTGCGGGCTGTGAGGTTTGCCGCACAACTCGGTTTTGCCATAGAGCAGGGCACCCTGGAGGCCATCCGTAGCATGGCGCCTGGGATCAAGCAGGTCAGCCGGGAACGCATCCGCGAGGAACTGGAAAAACTATTCGCAACAAAGACCCCTGAAAAAGGCATGGCCCTGGCATGGGATACAGGTTTACTGCGCAACGTGCTGCCTGAAATTACGGTATATGGCAAAAAACGGATGCTGGATGTGGTTGGTTGCATGCCTCGCCTGGGGGATGCCACATCCAGGTGGAGCATGCTGTTGCATGACCTTGGTCCTGAAGGTGCCCTTGGTGTCATGCGCGGACTGCGGCATTCCAATCAACAGTCCGACAGGGTCAGGAATACGATTGCGTTGCTCCTGGATCTGGCAAAATTCGGTACGCTTCGGCTGTGTGACCAGAAACGCGTTGTACGTGACGAATGCTTTGGATATGCGCTGGGGCTTGCGGATGACTGTGGCAAGGTGCTGGGCGTGCCTGCTTCGGAGGCCAGGCATGCACGTCGCCTGTTTGAGGTCTCGGATACACCCGACCTGTTCCCAAAACCCTTGCTGACAGGCGAGGACCTGAAGGCCATGGGCTATCATCCGGGACCTGCCTTTGCACATGTAATCAAGGCGTTGGAGGACGCCCAGTTGGAGGGCGCAATAAAAACGAGGCAGGAGGCGGAAGCCCTGGTTCGCCGGTTGATGGATACGTATGAACAACGGGTAAAATAAGCATAGACATTGTAGAGTACAGGCGTAACACCCATTTTTCCCACTGTCACCGCCACGGCCACGGAAAAGCCAGGCGAGACGCCTGGGGTCCAAGCAGGTGAGGACGCCTGCGCTCCACGGCTTCCGTCACCACCACGAACCCCACGGCTTTGGCCCCGGCCACGGACACGGAAAGGCCGGCAGGATGCCGGCCCCACACGGTCACGGCCAACGGTCACTGAATTCTGGCTTCGGGTTTCGGGTCTCGGGACGCAGCCTGCGGCTGCTTTCGGGACGGCCCTGCGGGCCTTTCGGGAAGGCTCCCGTAGTAACCGGAAACCTCGGCCACGGCCACGGTCAACGGTCACGGCCACGGTCAACGGCTACGGCCACGGTCAACGGCCACGGAAAAGGCCCGCAGGATGCCGGCCCCACACGGTCACGGCCTCGGCCACGGTCAACGGCTACGGCCTCGGTCACGGCCCACGGTCAACGGCCAACGGCCACGGCCTCCCGAATTTAGTCCGGTAATTTGGGGTTCCCGTGCTTGTCCATGTGTCAATAACGCGGTATCATCATGTGTTATGTCCCGCACCAGGATATTTGCAGGATTGTTCTTGGTTGTGGTGGCCGCGTTGCTGTCACTGATGTTAGGCCCGGTATCCATCGACATAGGCAGGGGCTTATTTCATCCCAACAGCATGCCTGACGGTGTGGTATTATGGGGTGAACGTATGCCCAGGACCATATTGGCCATGCTGATTGGCGGCGGTTTGGCCGTGGCGGGCACTGCATTTCAAGCCCTGCTACAGAATCCATTGGCTGACCCTTATATAATAGGTGTCAGCGGCGGTGCGGCCGTAGGTGGCACGATTGCCGCAACCCTTTTGCCGTTTCCGTCTGTCGGTGTCCCTGTACTTGCGTTGGCAGGGGCCGGAATTTCGACATTTTTGCTGTACCGGCTCAGCGTGGATACGAGTGGCCGCCTGCGTGTTTATGACCTGTTGTTGACAGGCGTGATTTTCAATGCCTTTGCCGGCGCCTTGATATTGCTGTTGCGTGCCGTGTTAACCCCACAGAGGGGCATAGAGGTCCTTGGATGGTTGATGGGCAGCCTGGCCATGTATCGCCCTGGCAGTTGGATGGTATGTGGTGCGGGTGTCGTAATTTTGTCCGCCTTTGTGTTTTTATTGTACAAGGCACGGGCAATCAATGCCATTGCACTGGGTCGCCAGGAGGCCATGGCACTGGGTGTGGATGCCGATCGCCTGCAAATCCAGGTGTTTATTGCAGCCTCCATGATAACAGGTATCACCGTGGCCTTTGTCGGCCTGATTGGTTTCGTTGGCATAGTGGTTCCACACGCCGTACGCCTGGTAACCGGCCCTGACCATACAAAAGTACTGCCATGGTCCTTGCTGATGGGCGGTGTGTTTTTGTGCCTGTCGGACGTGGTGGTCCGTTTGGGTTTTCGCCTGTACGGCAGCGAACTACCGGTCGGCGTGTTCACAGCCCTTGTAGGTGGGCCCTTGTTCATTCACTTGCTGAGGCATTCCCATGGATGAGGGCATTGAATTTCACGGCGTCAGTTTTTCCTATGCACAGGACATGCCGGTACTGCATGACCTGGATTTTTCCATTGAAAAGGGCGCTTTTATCGGCATATTCGGACCGAACGGTGCGGGTAAATCCACGCTGTTGAAACTTGCTGCCGGGATCCTGCGACCTCAGGCAGGCCGGGTCCTGGTTGGTGGCATGCCCATGCACGATATACCTCGTTACCAGGCTGCGAGGTTAGCCGCATACGTGCCGCCCGTACTGGTCACTCCGTTTCCATATACGGTATTCGAGTTTGCATCCATGGCATATGTTGACCGTCCGGGATGGTCCGGCCTGGACGCCAAGGCAAAAGCCGATATTATGGAAGCGCTACGCATGGTGGACATGGATGCCATGCATGAACGTACGGTTAGCAATTTGTCATCCGGTGAACAAAAACTTGTACTCCTGGCCAGGGCCATTGTGCAAGGGGCAAGCACCTTGCTGTTGGATGAACCCCTGGCAAATCTGGACATGAATCATGCGCTCCAGGTGATGCAAACACTTGCCCAGTTGCGGCAGAACCGGAATCTGACCGTGGTTTGCGTTTCCCACGAGGTGAACATTCCATTACAGTTCGTCCATACGGTTATGCTGTTGAACCAGCGGGTGGTTGCATTGGGGCCGGCGGAAGATGTTATGATGTATCCTACCCTTAAACAGACATTCGATACCGAAATATACATAGGTCGCAATGAATTGAATAACCGGCTTTTTATTGTACCGATGAACCGGCAAGGTTGATCTGATAATTGTGGCAGTTAGTCCAACGAAGGGTGTAAGAATAATGACACCGTTAATCGTGCAGTAACGATTTGGCCGGGATTTATCGGTTTTTTATCCTGATTTTATGGCCCGCAAATTGCATGCATATCCGGCGGTGCTTTGCGCTTGAGGCGCCTCTTGTGGCGGCTGAATCGCAAATTAGACTGGTAATTTGGGAAAAACCCTTGACTTTGCCGGTAGAGGCAAATATAACAAGGTGATTTTTTTGACGGCCATCGATGTTGGAGGTTTTGTATGAAAGGGTGGCGAATCGCTACAGCGGCTTTATTGATTCTTGCAGCCTGGGGCTGTGCAACAGACGTCGGTACCATTGACAGGACCCAGAATGACAAATTGCAAAAGAAATTGTTTGCAGGGATCTGGTACTATAACCAGGTAGTGATCGATGTCCCTGACAGCACGGCAGCGACATTTGTCGGTGAGGCTACCATGGGTTCGATCAACAAGATCGTCTGGGACATCCAGGAAAAATACCTGGTGGCCTATCCGACCAGCGAATGGATCGTGGGCAGTGAAAAGGACTGGCACAAGCACCGCATATTCAAGTACTGGGACCAGGCTTGCATGGATTCCAAGGACGGTGTGGGCGAGTGCATCGACGGCAAGGATAACCTAAACGACCCGTCGAAACTGTGCTGTTACGTGGAACTTTACGTGGGCCAGCCGCTTGCCGCATTCCCCATCAAAAGCCACTTCGACGTGAAGCGCCAGTACAATGCACAGACCGGTGCCCAGACGAACGTACTGGAAGAAAACACTGTGGACAAGAAATGGTGGAAGCGTGCATATATGCGCGTGGACTGGTCCCAGAACAAGATCAATGACTACTCCTTCATGGCACGTATCAACAAGGCCACCCCGGTCGATTATTACGTCCAGGAGTGGGAGGGCGACCACAAAAATCCCGATGCACCTACGATTACCGATAACTACATCGACGTGGTCACCAAGACCTACGTGGACCCGGCCCCTAACGGCTGTGACGTATATGGCATGTCGTATTACGACTGTGTTCCCGCGGTCCTGAAGATCCGTAATTCCTTCCGTAAGGTAAAACCCAACGACGACTACATCCCTGCGCGCTACCACAACGACGAGGAACAAAAGATGTTCGGTTTCTTCCTGACCCAGCGCCAGGGCTTTGACCCGGATTGGGGCCTGAACTATTCGGGTGCCCTGTACCTGATTAACCGCTGGAACCTGTGGCGTGACAACTTTGATACTACCGATATTTTCGTTCCCCTCGAACAGGACGGCAAAACCTTGCAGTGTACGGACGATGCCCATGCACCTGACGAATGCAATAATCCTGATGCCAGGTGTGTTAACGGCCAGTGCAAGATCCCAAAACCCTGCTTCAAGACCCCGATGAACAACGGCTGTGACCCCATGAAAAACGAGTACTGTTACGCGGATCACTGGTTTACCAGGGGCCATTGCAAGATTCGTACACCAAAACCCTACCTGGAAAGGAAACTCCATCCCATCGTGTACTGGATGTCCGCGGATACGCCTGACTTCATGCAGGACGTGGATTACCACGTGGTCAGCAGTTGGAACAAGGTGTTCAAGGAAACCGTGGCCTGGTTGTACCTGTGGGAGTCCAAGGGCTGGATATACGGTGACCAGCGTGTGCGTTCCTGCGAAACCGACCAGGATTGCGCATCACATGCCCTGGCGGATCAGTATATAAATGTAGGGTCGAAGGTCGGGAATCATCCGGCTGCCAAGACCGCTGTGTTTACCGATTCACACGGACTGTTGCAGGTCCTGGATGCCACGTATCCCGATGCAGGTGTCAAGGCCGTTGTCAGGCTGATTAACGTGTCGGACAAGGCCGTTGACCTGGCCGTGAAAGGCGGTTCCGTGATTTCCGCCGGGGTACAGCCTTTTACAAAGAACGGCAATCCCCCGTTTGCCCAGATTGACAAAGGAAACGGCGTTGTTTTCAGCGTTGGCTCCGGTGCGAACGTGCTGGCAACGTCCATGCCTGTTGACGCTGTTTCAGGTTCCGTGATTTACCTGGTATATGACGGCAAGAACCTGTATGCGGTCAGGGCCTTTGCCAATGACATCAACGGCATACGTTTGATCAACGCATCCTCCAGGACGATCGATGTGGGCTATCATGGGGCCTTGGTGGCCTCGGCCCTGCCGCCCGGAGGCAGTACGGATTACCTGAAGGTGCCACAGTACGTACATGGCAACCAGGTGGGCTCTGCTCCCCAGCGTGTCACCGTGATCGAGCACGGCCAGCGCGGGGACATCACCTGCTACCGCGAGGAACAGCAGGGCACCTGCGTGGGCTGGTTCCCGAACACCACGGACGCGGACCTTGCCCAGGTCAAAAAAATCGAGAAGAGCCTGCCGAACCTGTTCGTGATGTGCCAGAACCAGTACGACGGTGGTGATTTTGTGGGCTCAACCGAGACGGGCGACCAGAACCCCTGGCAGTCCGTACAAGGCTCCAAGGATATGCAGTGGATTTCGCGGGCCTACGATGGCACCGTGAATGCCGATGGCACCCGCAATGCCGATGGCTCCTGGTACAATCCCTGCGTGGATGCAATTCCGTGGACGGAAAACGATACCCCCGAACAAAAACTACAGATCGCACGCAGCATGAAAAAAGAGGGCGATTCCCGGTTCCCCATGGTCTATTACATCCCTGAGGACCAGATGGCCAGCCCGTTGGGTTACAGTCCGTCCGCGGCGGACCCTGACACAGGCGAAATTTACTGGGCCGTGGCCAACATCTACGGCGCACCCATGAGGACGTGGGCAACGTACAACCGCGACATACTGGACCTGGTAAACGGCAACCTCAAGGTGGATGACTACATCACGGGCAAGTACGTGCGTGATTACTTGCTGGGCGTGTTGCAGGGCAAAAAATCCGGCGCACTTACGGCAGGGGGCAAGGCTGCGGTGGAACGTAATACCTTCATGGATAAACTGATTGCAGAGGACCACCAGCCTTGGGTCACCAACAGGACTCCCAAGGACGCCCAGGGGCTGGATGCAACGATGCTGGACGTGATGAAGACATTGCATAACACGGATTACCTGAAACGTGCCGTGTCGGGTCTGCCTGCCATGGGGACCAACACGGCCAAGCAGCGCCTGGCAGCGCTGAAGGGTACACCGATCGAGGACCTGCTGATGACGCCGGAAATGAAGGTGATCATGAGTCATGGTACGATCGGCCCGAATGACCCGGTGACACCTGACGAAAAGGCAAAGATTTCACCTCTGGATTGGATGAATTCGGCCGACATCCTGAAAAAGGACCGTGAACGCAGGCTGTTCCTGGCAAAGCATAACTTCATGAGCCGGGCTGCGTTGAATTACGAGAACCAGATATACGCGGCAAAGAAGTGGGGCTGCTATCCTGGTACGCCGCACCCCGATACCTGCCTGACCGGCGAGAAACTGATGCAGAAGATCCTGGACCTGTCCCTGTACTCCGTGACCGTTCACGAGGTCGGGCACACCCTGGGGCTGCGTCATAACTTTGCTGGCAGCACGGACCTGTTCAACTATTTTGACCAGTACTATGACATCCGTGAACGTCAGAAGGTGCCTTGCCACAACAAGGGCGAGTGCGAGGAGGTCCTGGGCCAGGATTGCGTCAACGGTTATTGTGCCGTGAAGACGGTTACCCAGTGCAGTGCCGATGCGGACTGTGGTAACGGCCAGTTCAAGTGCGTGCAGGGCCAGTGCTTCAAGTACAAGTCTTGTGGCAGGGAACTCGAGTGCGATGCGGGCCAGATCTGTGATACCAGCACTGACACGTGCATGGATGCCAAGACCGGCAAATATGCCCTTGAGAAGGTCGTGGCCCAGGGTGAGACTGACCCCAAGGACCCCACGATTCACTATGTGAAAGAGATGATACCCAGGCCGGCCATGACCGAAAAGGAGGCCGAGGAAGGCCGTTCCATGTACCAGTACTCCTCGATCATGGACTACGGACAGCGTTGGAGTTCCGATATCTACGGTCCAGGCAAATACGATAAGGCGGCAATCCGTTTCGGCTATGGCCGTATCGTGGATGTGTATCGTGACATCAAACCCATTATCAAGGTCATAAAGGCCTATGCAAACTACTATTCCACGGACCCCTCAGGCGTATCCTACTACATGGACTCCAGTTTCTGGAATTCGGGTATTTACATGAGCCAGTTCTACTTTATGGATTACATGATTGGGCCCAAGGCCAACCTGGACAGGGCCTCGGTACCGTGGGAGTGGGTCAAACTCCAGCACAACCAGGCCGACAACTATTTTGACCAGCAGTGGTATTGGCACTACGTGCAGGTGCCTTACAAGTTCGCCAGTGATGATTACGAAGGCAACGTGGATATCTACATGTGGGACACGGGTGTGGATTCCCTGGAAATCGCGTACAACATGATGGTCCGCTTGAAGGACTACTACATCGTGGATGCATTCATGCGTGAGCGTTACGGGTTCGGCCTGCACGGTGATCCCTACTACTACTTCTCCCGCGTGTATTCCCGTTACATGGACCGCGTCAGGATGGTCGGCATGTTCTATGCCCTTTATGCGCATATCCTGAAGGAGTACAGCTGGCGTGGCATGTGGGCCAACTCCAGGCTGATGGGCTGGGCGTTGCGCCGGGCATCCGAATTGTCCTTCACCATGCTGGCCAACGAACTGGCCGGACCGGCCCCGGGCTCCTACAAACTGGATGCCAAGGACAACCTGTACAAGAACTTCAGTTACAAGATGAATCAGCCGGGCTCCCAGTTGAATATCCCCCTGGGCATCGGCAAGTATCCCTACACGAAGTTCATGAGCGATGCCGGCTACTATTACTATGACCATGCGTTATGGATAGGCTCGTTCTGGGACAAGATGGCCGCATTGATGACCCTGATTGATTCGACGGTTTACTTCACCACCAACTACGTGGGCGAGCAGTTGGACGTGGGCGTTGGTACATCCATCGGATTCAACACAATGTACACGTCATCCCTGCTGAAACTCTTTGGCGGGATCATTGCCGATGACTACAACCTGTTTGCTGACATGGTGGATAAGAAGGGTAACATAGAACCCAGGATATTCTTTGACCCGGACAATACCGATGCTTACAGTGTAAGCCCGCCGCCATATGCGACGCCGCACGTGTACGGTACGTCCGACCCGGCGGTCCAGCCGTCGATTTCGGACCTTGCCCTGAAACTGTACGTGGCCGCCTACGCCATGGCATACCTGCCGGCCAGTTTCGAACCGGCTTACCTGGATGCCTTTGCCGTATGCCTGAAGGGCACGGGCGAGTGCCGCAACATGGATACATCAATCCAGAACGGCGAGCAGGTGGAGTTCAAGGACCCCTTCAGCGGCAAGACTTACCTGGCATGGGCGAACAACTACGGCGACAATCCCTACTCACCCATGGCTGACCTGTTGAAAAAGGCAAATTCCGCTGTGGATGCGTGGAATGCCGCAACCGGTGCTGACAAGGACAAGGCCAAACTGCAGGTCCAGAAATACGTGACCTTGATAGAGCAGCTTCGCCAGTTGTTCCAGTACATGAACTACATGAGGATTTAAGGAGGGAGGCTGCGATGAAACGAGATATGGAGACACAGGTCAAATCACCTAAGATAGGAGGAATCATGGCCAGGTATCGGGCATTGACAGCTTTGGTAGTCCTGGGAATCTTTGCCGGTTGTGCGCAGGACATCGGCACGATCGACCGGGTTCAGGCCAACTATGTGAAAAAGTCTGACCTATTGTGGACCGCGGACGGTCATCCCAAGGAATGGTACTATCGCCAGACCGTGATCGATGCGCCTTATGCGGCTGCATACACCTTTGTCGGCGACCAGAGCAAACTGGAGCGTGGTGTATTCCAGATCCAGGAAAACTACCTGTATTTTTACCGGATCTACACGTTTAAGGCCGATGAGGACGTCAACGGGATCCGTCACGACGTGAATTCGCCGCTGCTGAACAAGGACGGTACACCTTACCTTGAGAACGGCAAAGAGGTGTGGCTGGACAAAAAGGCGCCTGTTGCGGCCTTCCCGATCACCAAGCACTTTGACATCATCTGGGATTACAATGCGAATACCGGTGAAAAGACCAATGTCAGGGTGGAAAACAGTTCGGACCGGATGTGGTACGAGCGGGCCTACATGCGCGTGGACTGGAGCAACAATGCGGTCACGAGCCTCCAGACCCCCATGGGGTATTTCCTGAACAGTAAGACCGATATTTCAATCTATTCCGGTGAGGAGGCGGCGCCCGAGGACCAGCCCAGGATTACCCCGAATTACATGGATTTTGTCAGCGACTACGTGATGGAAGAGCCCAGCGTGATGTATCCCGGATTCGGTGAGGTCCCGATGTGCTGGTTCTATCCGTGGTACACGGGCCAGGTCATGGAGTGCGTCAGCGAACAGATCAAGGTACGCAGCGCATTTCTGGCCGTGGATACCCAAAAGGCTGCCAACTATCACCCGCAGACCTACACGGACAAGGATATGGCCCGCTTCGGGTATTTCAGGACCGAGCGCCTGCGTTTCGATCCACATTACGGCACTACGTACAGCGGGGCTGTCCGGTTGATCAACCGGTTCAACATCTGGCAGCAGTGGGTCTATGACAAAAACGGTAAGCCCGATTACACCAAGATGACCCCCAAACCCATCGTATTTTACCTGTCCGAAGGTTTCCCGGATGACCTGGTGGCCCAGGCCAAGAAGGTGGGTGAGGAATGGAGCAAGCCCTTGGCCTCCGTGGTCAAGGACCTGACCGGCAAGACACCGCAGCAATTCGGCATCAAGCAGATGTTCGTGGTGTGCGAGAACAACACGGTTGAGGCAAACAAACGCAAGGGCGAAAAGGCGGAAATGGGACCGCCGTGTGACGTGACGGAAGAACCCAAGCGCAACGGCGATATCCGGTATAACTACCTGTTTGCGGTGACCGCTCCTACTGAAAACGGCCTGTACGGTTTCGGTCCGTCCTCGAACGACCCGCTTACTGGCGAGACGATCAATGCGGATGCCTTCATCTACGTGGCAGCGATGCGCCAGGGTGCACAGCGTGCCATGGACCAAATCGAACTCAACGCCGGGATCAAGTACTTCCGGGAGATCGCAGATGCCCAGTATATCCGCCAGGACGTGAAGTACAAGCAACTGCAAAAACTGTACTGGCGCCGTGGTTACACGAACCAGGATGCCAAGTCACTTTCCGATTATCTCAAAAACGCCCAGAAGGGCTCCGGCCTGACGGACAACGGTCCCCAGAAAGGCCCGGCGAATTTTGCCCAGTCCAGGATCAGCCTGATTCGCCAGTCACCGGACCTGGAAAAACTGCTGATTGGCAACGAACTGCGTATCCTTGCCAAGGACCCCAGGCTCAGCAAGGACATTGGCAAGAACTGGTACTCGGATGACCTGGTACGCTACGACGTGAGCAAGTGGGTTGGAATTACCCCGTTCCACCAGAAACTCAAGAAATTGAAGGAAATGGCGAAACGCGGGCTCGACCTGATCCAGTTCCTGGACCACGCCACGATAGGGTTGTCCCTGGAAATGGCCCGTCAGTATGACAAGGACTTTTGTGACCAGGCCAAGGCAATCAGCGGCCTGGCATTTGATTTCAGCCAGTTTGGCAAGACCGGAGCGACCTGCGATTACGAGGGCCAGGTCAATTCAGCGGGCTGGGAGTGCCAGAGAACGGCCGACGGCAGCCTGAAGTATGTAAACCGCTGCACGATCCACAAGCTGATGGAGCAATTGCGTCGTAAGATGTGGGATGCCAACGGCAGCAACCCTTACGTTTACAAACTGGTATATGAACCGCCGCTGTGGGTGTCCACGTACGACCCCGTACTTAGCAGGACGCAGGCGGAATCGGTGCGTATCCTCAAGGCGTTGCGCAAGAAATACGCCGAGGAGATCTACCAGCGGATATTCGAGGGCGTTGCGATCCACGAGGTGGGTCATACGTTGGGCCTGCGGCATAACTTCGAGGCCAGTACGGATGCCTTGAACTATGACCCGAGATACTGGTCATTGAAGGTGGACCCGTCCACGTTGCAGCCGCGTAACCGGTTTAAACCGGAAAACTGGTACCAGAGCACGAATAAGATGCGTGAGTACGAGTATTCGTCCGTCATGGACTATCTGCCCACGTTCAACATGCCGTGGCACGGGATCGGGCTGTACGACAAGGCCGCGATCAAATACGGATATGCCCGCGTGGTGGAGGTGTTCAAGCAGAAACCCGACTTTAACAAGTACAAGGATTACCTGTCCGTGGACCCGACAACGGTCGATCCCAGTAACACGGTGGACCTGCTGCAAAGGGGCGAAGGCCTGGGCCTGGCGCTGCGTAATATCCACTATGACAACATACCGCAGTTGTTCGGCGGCATTAATAAATTCGGCCCGAG
Source organism: Deltaproteobacteria bacterium (assembly GCA_015493765.1). Taxonomy (GTDB): domain Bacteria; phylum Myxococcota_A; class UBA9042; order DTJE01; family S145-11; genus S145-11. The sequence continues at coordinate 7,348 of WGCQ01000021.1, read as the reverse complement.
TAACAGGGTGGATGTGCCCGTGTCCGAACTGATTGGCAATGCGAGTGCGTGCGACGGCAAGAACGAGGGCGATTCCTGCGGCAGCGGCAAGGTATGCAAGCGTTTCTATGAGGGACTGCGTTGCTCGCCTGCTGACCAGGTCATGGTGCCGTATCGTTTCTGCAGCGACGAATATGCATACGAAAGTTACGGACCGCCGACGTGCAACTTCTGGGATGCGGGTCCTGACAGCTATGATATCGTGCAGGACGCCAAGCAGATGCTGGAGCAGTACTGGATTTTCCGTGGCTACTGGCACGAGAATCCCAACTACTGGCCGACGTATTACGATGGTTACATCCGTATGTTGATGCTGCAAATGCGTCAGCAGTACGTGTGGTGGGCCTTGAACTACTCGGTTTATAACCACGATGATTACTGGCAGAAACGCTTCGGTAAACGTTGGGAAGACGACATAAACGGCGGCAAGGACGGTATGCTGGCCAGTATCGACAGTTTCAACTACCTGGCTGGTGAGTTTGGCAGGCCTACCGTGGGCTGGCATGGATACAACAAAATTACCAAGCGTTACGAACCTTATGACCAGATCAACAAGAACAACTACATCAAGCAGATCTACCTCAAGGAAGAGGATGGTGCCAGGCCGATTTATCCTCAATGGGATTACAGCGGCTACCTGCCAAACGTGATTTCTTCGGGTGCGATCTATGACCGGTTGGCCGCGTTGGATATGCTGGTTGACCCGACCGTGGATTTCTTTGCCACGGATGAACAGGAAAGGGACGAACGTTACCTGATCAGTTACCAGAATTTCTTTAAAAAACCGCTGTTGAAATTACTGGGCGGCCTGGTTGCAAACAAATCCCAGGATTACGGCTGGTGCATAGTTGAGAACACAAAGGGCTCGCCCATTGGGTTCTATCGTCCCAATTTTGTGGGTCAGAATGTTGGCTGCGGCAGTGTTTGCGTCAAGATCAGCCAGCGTTACGACTCCCAGATCGTGGATGACGTGGCGCCTGTGAACGGTAGTTGTCCGGCCGGTTATGCCCTTGCCAAGAGCTCTCCGTTGGAACCTGAACCGTTGTACGTGTTCCCGACCACCCAGTTCAGGATCCCGATGCAGGTTGCATTCCGCGGTATGTCCTGGCTGGTAAATGACTATGACAGGACGTTCATGGACATGACCAGGATTTGGCTGGACGGTTCGGAGTATGCGCCGGACCTGCCTTCCGATGCCAAGGTTGCCAAGTGCACGGATCCCTTCAGTGGCAAGACTTACGTGGCCTACAAGATGCCTGGCTGGGCCGAGGCTCCCGCCTATGACATGGTTGACCAGTGCCGCTGGATCTTTGCATGCTTCGACCCCAATTCGACACTCACGCCGGACGAGGAAAAGAAGTGTGAGGACCGTTACGGTACGGACAAATCCCAGCGGACCCTGGAGCAGTTGAAAAAGACCTACCTGTTCCACGATGTCCAGTTCGTGGTGGGCAAGATCGAACTGCTCATGGCCATGTCCGAGATCTACGATTTCGAGCATCCTACCCCGTCAGTTTACTCGGGGCAGTAAGTCAGGCCCTGTGTTTCCGCGTTGTAAATCCCCTTTTATCAAAGAAAATCCATGAAATATCGTAATCTGATAAGTATTCTGTTCAGCCTGGTATTCATATTTGTGGCGTGCTCGTCAAACCAGGATACCTATAGTGAGGTCAACGGCGGTCGCGATGCCTGGACTGATGCGGATGATGGTCGTGCCGGCCCTGATGTACGTGACGTTTACCAGCCACGGGACCCTGGGCACACGGACCGTGACCATGGAAATGTGACAAAAGACGATGGTAGTACGCCGCAATTGCCCAGGATGACATTCGTGTACGACGGGAAATACATCGGTGCTGCCCTGAAGGCAATTAATGCTGCGAAATCCCGTATCATGTTGACCGAACTGGAATTCATGCAGGGTGACAAGCCGGATTATTTGCGGTATGCACTGGTTAACGCCAAAAACAGGGGCGTGGATGTCAGGGTGCTGCTGGAAAACAGCGTTAGCAGTAATTACCACCAGTACGATGCCCTGAAAAAGGGTGGTGTGAATGTGCGCTATGACGGCAGCAGTTCACATTTGCATGCCAAACTGCTAATAGTGGACGGGAATATCGTGCTGGTCGGTTCCACGAACTTCAGCCAGTCCTCGTTGAAATACAACCACGAGACGGATATCGAATTTAACGATTCCACCACGAATGCTGCGTTTACCAGGTATTTCAACGCGATCTGGAACCAGCCCACCCGGGATGCCGAGACAGGTACGTGCGGCAGCGGGATCAAGTGTTTTGGCGACGGGCAGTACTATGATAACGTGTATCCCTTGCTGACTGCCGCAAGACAGCGCATTGACCTGATCATGTATGCCATCAGCCAGTCAACCAGTTCGAGCAGCATGCAACACAAGATGTGCAGGGCACTGATCGATGCCCACAAGCGCGGGGTTGACGTCCGGGTGATACTGGAGCGCCTGGATTACGACCAGAGCGTGAACCACGACAATGCCACTGCTGCGGCCATGCTGAAGCAGGGCGGTGTACAGGTCCGCTTTGACCCTGATGACGTGACCACGCATGCCAAGATGCTGGTGGTGGACAACCGGGTCGTCGTATCCACGAACAACTGGTCCAGGACGGGCCTGAAATACAACCACGAAGCCGGTGTCATCGTACAGGATTCGGGCGTTACCAATGCGGCGTTGAAATATTTTCAGGACCTGTGGTCCGTTTCCAAGTAGAACCTGAATTTTCCGTGGCCGAGGCCGTTGGCCGAGTCCGTTGGCCGTGGCCGAGTCCGTTGGCCGAGTCCGTGACCGTTGACCGTGGCCGGGGTTTCCGGTTACTACGGGAGCCTTCCAGAAGGCCCGCAGGGCCGTCCCGCGCAGCCGCAGGCTGCGACCCGAGACCCGATACCAGAGGCCCGAATCCGTAATCGTGACCGTGACCGTTGGCCGTGTGGAACGAGGGTGTTACAAACCTGTTTACACAACAGACGAGTTGCCATCTTATGTAACACACTGAATTTACACAATATTCGTAGGGGCGGGTTCTAAACCCGCCCTGAAATTGCCATCAAAACGACACACTCGAGGAACTTTGCGATCCCCGGGCGGACTTTACACTCCCCTCGGGCTGCGTGCGGTGCCCGACTGCCGAATTTAGTGATAAACGCTTTTTTTGTTTACAAACCTGATACTACCAGTTAAAATGACAGGGACAGAGGAGGCCGATGAAAAAAATAATACCTGTTTATATTGTGTTTTCATTGGTTGTTCTGGTGGCGTGTGGCGACCCTGTGCTGAGGGCTCGTCGTTCAATAACTCAGAACCCTAAGAAGGCCGTGGAACTGTTAAAAGAGGCCATAAAGGACCGAAAAAACTGTAATGAATGCAAGGTTTACCTGGCCATGGCCTATGAACAACTGGGTGACTTGAAGTCGGCTGAGCAAACGTTGCAACCAGTGGCAAAGGCCAATGACCCCAGGTTTTCCGATGCTGCCATGGCCGAACTGTACAAGTTGTACAAGACAAATTTTGTGAAGGCGGCCAGCGACCAGCAACGACTGGCCATAGCGTTGAAGGCAGCGGTGCTCGAGAACAAGATGAAGATTGCCGGAGGCTTTGCCGGTGAGTTTTTGTTGCATTACTATGCCGTACAATTCAAGCACAACCTGAAACAGGGCCATGTTAAAAAGGCGGTTACATGGCTGAAAAAGGCCATCAAGACCTTTGCCTCCCCGGATCACAAAAAGGAGGTGGTAAGGAATGCAGACAGTATGTTAAAGACATATTTCATTGATGCATTCAAGGCCAGATTGCCGTTGATTCAGACCACCCTGTTGAAGGCAGGCAGGTTTGATGCCAGGACCGGCAAGGTCGTGTTGTTCAACCGGTTTGTGGTACCGTCCAAGGCAAAGGACCCCGCATTCGACCCCGCCAGTAAGGATTTTGAATTACGCGTGCGCCTGGCTGCATGTAAGCCCTTGCGTCAGCAACTTGATACGGTGGTCAAGGCCTTTGTATCTGTCTCGCCGGTAAAGATGAAAAAGATTGGTCCCAAGCAGCGCGACCAGTTATTTAGCCTGTTGTTTCCCTTGGCCAGTGCAGGTTATGACGTGCCGCATGCCAAGGCCATTAAAAACAAGGCAGGCCTGCCTTATATCTGCTTCATCCGCATAAAGGCCGTGGATTTCCTCAATTATTTGTACGCCTTTTGGAAGTTCTAAGTTTGTCCTGATTTAATACGCGTGACCAGTGTCCAAAAAGTCGCATTGAGGGGCACGCAGGGATTGACCTACCGTAATGGTTTTGTCCAGGATCAAGTAGGGTTCGTTTGTCTTGTCGTACTTGGGCCAGTTTGCCAGTCCTTGTCCATTGGGGTCTGAGGACGCGGCAAAGTCCTCCCAGTATGTCATGATGGCGTCGGACAGGTTTGTTACATCGGGCAGGGTAGGGCGCAGGTAGGTGCCGAATACGTAAAACAATTCCGCCCCATGGGTTACTCCCAGGGTGGAGCCGGGGAATTCATAGTTAAATGCGTACTGGTAGGCCGTACCACCAGATGTGTTAACCGCGCGTAGCAGTTTCCTGGTGGGGCATACGAACAGGAAATCGGTCAGGAAGTGATTGAATGCATCCCGGTAATCCTTGTAATCAGTCACCGGGTAATGCGACATCAGTGCATCCTTGTCGAATCCCAGGAACAGTGCGTATTGCGCCATCATGGACTCGAATTCATCTTTTGTGTCGATCTTCCAGGACCAGGTGAAGGCCGTTGCCTCGTCCCGGTTGGTCCCTGCGATTACCGGAAAAACCGGCGCGTGTCCGTCAGCAATGGCCTGTTTGGGCGCTTCGGGCAGGAAATAACCATCCACGTGTGGGTACAACCCCAGGAGTTCGTTTTTGTATATCGTGTCGCCCGCCTTGACCAGTGCATCCGTGGACTTGGAGCGCAGGCATGCCGCCACGTCCGTTGCATTGTTGCATCCCAGTGCCTTTTCCATGCGTGTCCCCACATTGTCGGCCGCCTTCTGGTCGTCCTTTATGAACAAACACGACCCGCTTTCCAGGATTACATTGTGGAACAGTCCCTTGGACAGCGGGCTAAACAGCAGCAGGCATGCGTTTATGGCACCTGCGGATTCGCCGAATACGGTCACCTTCGACGGGTCGCCATTAAATCCGGCGATGTTTCGTTGTACCCACTTCAGGGCCGCAATGATGTCCAGCATGCCGTAGTTGCCTGAACTGCCGTTAGGGTCCTCGGCGGTAAGGGCCGGGTCCCCCATGAAACCCAGGAGACCCAGTCGATAATTGATCGTTACTACCACAGCGCCTTTTTTTGCCAGTTCCCTGCCGTTATAAATCGGCTCGCTGGCCGAGCCAAAGGCATCGGAGCCGCCGTGGATGAAAAACAGCACGGGCAGCGGTTTACCATTGGTCTTTTCAGGGGTCCAGATGTTCAGGTACAGGCAGTCCTCCGAGCCAGTACCCTTGTCCATGCCATAGGACAGGCCGTTCATGAACTGGATACAGGTTGGTGAAAACCGCCTGGCATCCCATATTCCCTGCCAGGGCTGTACGGGCTGGGGCACGCGCCACCTCAACTTGCCGACAGGTGGTGCGGCATAGGGTATCCCTTTGAATACGCGGATATTTTGTTCCACGTAGCCGTGTACGCAGCCTGACTTTGTCATGGCAAAGGTCGGGTCGTTTTTGGGACAGGCCGGACCGTGTCCTGCATCAACCTGGGCCGTGTCCTGCCTGCTATCAATGGAAGTGTCCGTTACCGGGACCTCGTTGGTTTGCCGAACGTCCTGGACCTCGGTTTGTCCCTGGTCAGGTGCGTCCATGCCCGTGGCATCCATGGCATCAGTTGATGTGTTGTTTTGCAGGCTGCAAGCCGTGATAAACAGAACAATAGCGATTGACAGTCTATGCATAAGCGCCTCCACTGGGAATCATACAGGAAAACGGGAAAAAAGACCAAGCCAGGTAATTTGGGATTTGGGAAAGATCAGGGTTTGTAGTCGCCAGGATGCACGCGTCCAGGGATATACATGGATTTTATCGCGGTTTCGACCTGTTTCAGCAGATCGTTGCGGTCCTCGTAGGTCAGTCCCTTGGTCGGAATGGGCTTGCCATAGCGAATGATCGCGTGCCCCGGAGTTACCACGTGCACCTTCCTGGGCAGGATGTAACCCGTACCACTGATTGCCACAGGCAGGATCGGCACCTGGGCCTGTATTGCCAACACTATGCCGCCTTTTTTGAATGGCAGGAATTCATCCGTAGGTGCCCGCTTGCCCTCCGGGAATACCAGCATGCTGTTGCCGCTTTTCAGTTGTTCCAGGGCGCCCTTGAGTTTCTTTTTGGACTGCGACCTGTCCTCCCTGATGATCGGTACATAACCTGCCGAGGTTACGGCATTTCCCCATACCGGTACGTCGGCTATGGCCTGCTTGATCACGAACGAAAACGTGAACGGCGTGGTGACGTTCAGCAAAGGGCCATCAAGGTGGCTGCGGTGGCTGGACATGATCAGGTAATTTTGACCCGGTTCGATATTTTCCAGGCCGAACACCTCGTAGGTCATGCCCGTACCGGCAATGAACTGCCTGGACCACCAGCGGATGATCCTGCGTCCTTTTTCAGGGCCGTCCTGGCCTCCCAGTTTGCTTACCGCCCATATAGGAACCGCCACCATCTCGGACCAGGCCACTGTCCCGTATGTCATCAGAGTATGATACACCTTGTTTAAGTCCATAGCTGCCTCCTGCCAGCAATTTTAGTCCATAGGCATACAAGATCAAGATGTTTTTGTGATTAATAGTCGGAGCCAACGGGGAGACTCGAACTCCCGACCTGCTGATTACGAATCAGCTGCTCTACCAACTGAGCTACGTTGGCAAAAAGTAGCCATCCTATACACTTTTTTTGGAGTTTTGTAAAGGGGCTGGCCCCAAATTACCGGACCAGATTCGGCAGTGTATCTTCGCCTGGGGGTGTTGCAGAGTCGTTATATTACACAACATATGATTTGCCTTGTAATGTAACACCCTGAATTTGCATAACATTTGTAGGGGCTGCTTCCAAACCCTCCCTGAAATTGCCATCAAATCAACACCCTCCGCTGGCCTGCTTGTAAACCAGGCGGCTCGTTATCCAGGCCGTGGGCCTGGACAAGGCGTTGCAAACGGTCCGTCTCCTTGCATTCTGCACAAGTTTTCTGCAACCTTTATCTTCAAATTTGACCGGTAATTTGGGCTTTGGGTGCCTCATGCCTTGATTTTGTTTCCGGTTTTT